>CALUUX010000046.1 GCA_944324085.1 uncultured Mailhella sp.
AAGCTTAAAAAGTCTGGCCATTATAATATGCTCCTTGAGTAAGGATGGAGTAGCGGGTTATTCCTGCCAGCCGCCGCCGAGAGCGAGGCACACCTCGGCGATGCTGACCAGATGATTGGCGTGCGCCACGGCGAGCGACTGCTGCGCGGTGAAAAGATTGCTTTCCGCGGTGAGCAGATCCAGATAGGACGCGAAGCCGTTATCGTAGCGGGTGCGGGCGTGCATGACGGCGCGGGAAAGGTAGTCCACCTGACGGGTGAGCGCGCCCACGGAGTTGGCGTATTCCGTTTGAGAAACGAGAGCGTCGCGCACGTCTTTAAACGCGTTCTGCACCGTGAGTTCATAGGTGGCCACGGCGGCTTTCTTGGCGGCTTCCGCGCTGTCCACGGTGCGTTTGATGGTCCAGAAGTTCAGCGGCAGGCTCAGGGCTCCGCCCACGCTCGCGTACTGGTTGGAACTGCGCAGCAGTTCGTTCAGCTCAAGACTCGCGCCGCCCAGCAGCCCCGTGAGGGAAAACGACGGGAAAAATGAGGCGCGGGCCGTGCCGATATCGTAGTTGGCGGCCTGAAGATTGGCTTCAGCCTGGCGGATGTCGGGACGATGTTCCAGAATCTGCGAGGGAATGCCGGAAGGCAGCGCAGGGGTCTTGTCGAGGGAAGTCATGAGGGAGGCGGGAGCCTTGAGGCCATCCATTTTCATGATTTCCGCGGGAGACCTGCCGAGCAGCACGGCAAGAGAGGTTTCGGCGGCGTTTTTGGCGATTCTTGCGGAGGCGAGGGCGTTGCGCGCCGTTTCCACGTTGGCGCGGATGCTCAGAATGTCGAGATCGCTGATCTGGCCGTTGTCGAAGCGGTTCTGATAAATTTTCAGAGAATCTTCGCGGTTTTTCAGCACGTCGCGAGCGATTTCTTCCTGCCATGTGTACGCGCTCAGCCAGAAGTACGATTCCACGGTGCTGGCGGCCACGGTGAGAATCACATTGTCGCGCGCGGCTTCGGTGGCTACCAGAGAGGCGCGGGCGGATTCCGCGGCGTTCCAGTATTTGCCCCAGAAGTCGAGCGTCCAGCTTGCGGCGAGCGCGCCGGTGAAGGTGTGCGTGTTCTTGTCGCCGTTCTGCATGGCGATGGGCGAGTTTGAGGAGCGCGCCATGACGCGGGTGGCGTCGGCCGAGGCCGCTGGGACGGGCAGCAGCGCGTCACGGGCGATGCCGAGGCCGGCCTGAGCCTGATCCACATTGGCCATGGCTTGGTCGATGTTTTTATTGTGAGCGAGAGCCTCTTCCACCAGGGCGTTCAGCGTTTCATCATGGAACCGTTCCCACCATTTGGTCTGAAGAGCCTGCGACTGAGAGGCTTCCCATGTTTGAGGGATATCCATTTCCGGGCGCTGATAGTCGGGCGCGAGGTTGCATCCCGAAAGAAGCAGCATGAATGCCGGAGCAAGAATCGACAGCATTTTGACCATAAAAAGGCTCCTATATCCTTTGTAATGAGCAATATGCCGGAATTCAACGAGGAAATGACTGGAAACGGTGTGGAAACGTTGCCCGCGCCTGTCTCGCCGGAACCGGCATCTCCCTCTTTTCCGGAAGGGGGCGTCATTTTGATTGAGTGGACATACCGTATCTTTCTTGTTATAAAAAATCAAGAAGCATCAATATTTTGATAGAAAAAAAGAAACACTATGTCAGGCAAGGGGGAAATCTTTGAACTGGACTATAGAGCAGCTGCGCGCCTTTGTCACGGCCGCGGAAAAAGGTTCGTTTTCCGCCGCGGGCCGGGCCATGGGCAAGGCGCAGTCGGTGGTGAGCACGCACATCGCCATGCTGGAAGACAGTCTCGGCGTGGAGCTTTTCAATCGTTCGTCCCGTTCTCCCGTGCTCACCGATGCCGGACGGGCGCTTCTTCCCGAGGCGCGCGCCGTGCTACGGCAGAGTCATCGTTTTGATTCCTGCGCCATTGCTCAGTACAGCGGAGATGCCGTGCTGCTCAATATCGTGGTGAGTCACGGCGTGCCTTTTCAGGGCATATCCGAGGCGATGGCGTCGCTGACGGAAAAATATCCTTTTCTGAGCGGAAGTTTTCACATCGTTTCCCTGGACAGCGTATGGAAGCAGGTGAGCGAGGGAGAAGCGCAGATAGGCATTGTGGGCGGACACCTGCCGGAAACGAAGAACAACTGTGAAATAGTCTGCCTCGGCCAGCTGCGCTACTGTCTGGTGGCTTCGCGCAATTCGCCGCTCGGTCAGAAGAAAAACGTGACTGTGGAAGACCTCGCGCAGTACCGGCATATCGTGTTCAACCGCTCGCGCGCGGAACGGTATCTGCTGAACTCTCAATATTGGGAAGTGAACGACGTGGTGGCCGCCATGTACTGGGCGTCGCTCGGCATAGGCTGGGCTGTGGTGCCGCTGGGGCTGGCTCAGCGCATAGCGCGCGATGAGTCTATGAAAAACCTCGTCATTCTCGATATGGATAACATGTCGTTTGTGGCGCACAATATTTATCTTGTCTGGAACAATGTTTTCAGTCGTCGAGATATTTTGGAAGATCTCTGTCGGGATCTGAAGATCTACTATCAGCAGGCATTCGAACAGGGCAATACGATGTTCTGAGAAACTGCGGCGACGTTGGGCCCGTCTTTTGACGGGCTTTTTTATTTAATAAGGATTTGAAGTCTGGTTGGCGCGGATCCGCAAGCGGGAGCGGATCCGATGTCTGGCGTCGATCATTTTGTTAGGAGTCAGTCGTTTTACCGTGGGACGACCTCATCAAGCGCGCTTTAATGCGCGCGGAAGATGTCGTGGATCGGTCGAGCGTAAGACAGCAGATGTCTTGTTCGTTATGGCATAGAAATATGCGTTTGCCGATGGTCGGGACGCGCCGAAAGAGACGCGTTTGCCGTGGGCGCAAGACGTTGCCAGACGTTCCATATTTCGATAAGCATGAAAAATTTTTAAAAAATATTAATTATTACAATAAAATAAATAAATAAAAAATTATAATTTACAAGGATTTTGATAGATTATATAAGCCTATTGATAATTTGAACTAAACATGTTTAAAGTATCGATGTAATACAGCGTGGAACAAGACATTAGAGCATGTCCATATCTTATAACTAGGGATATAATGGGAGTTCGGCTACGTGAGTATGCTGCGGGTAAAGAGATTTCGAAAACGGTTCGAAGCTTCAACGCGAATGGAGACTTTTTGGGAGAGCGGGGGAAGCGCGGGCGGCTCCATCGACGTCACCCTATGCGGGATAACGAGGCGTTCAGCGTCTGGCCACGCGTCGGGCCGTTACATAATACCGATCCCAGTACTGAACGGAAAGGGATTCAATGCGTACGCGCGCCCGGGGCTTGGGACTGTGCACGAAGTTGTTTTGTCCGATGTATATGCCGGTGTGATATCCGGAGCGGGGAATTCTGAATACCACAATATCGCCGGGACGAAGATTTCCGCGCGGAATTTTTTTTCCGACGGAGGCCTGTTCCCGGCTGATTCGAGGGACGGAAATGCCGTTTCTGGCGCAGGCCCAATAGACAAGACCGGAACAGTCAAAGCCCTTGGAAGGAGAAGAGCCGCCAAACACATAGGGACGGCCAAGTTGGCTTTTTGCCGTGGCGGCGATGGCCGCGCCGCTGCCGGCGGCGTGATGCTGAGGCTGAGCGTAGGATGGCCTGTAGGTTTGTTTGCCGCAGCCGGCCAGCATGAAAAGAGCCGCGCACAGAAGCAGCAGCGAAAGGCACCGACACAGGGAACGAACTTGATAGGTCATCATGAAGATCCTGCCGGAGTTGAAAGGTATAATGTTTTATTATGTCATACTGAATCAACTTGCAAGTAGGATGTTAATTTATGTAAACATTACTTATATGTATAAAATATTTTATAAAAATAACGTACATCATAAATTATAATATTTATTATTTTATAATTTTTCTATAAAGTGTAAGAGTATTATTTTTTATTCTTCTATTCTTGACATAATATATAAAAGATGAAATACACTGTTATCAGTCTTTTGCATTCTTTTCTCATGTGTTCAGAAGGGTTATTCGGAGAAAAAGTTAATTTTTGGAAAATGGAGGAGGCATTTATGGTATCCGAACTTTCAACTCTCATTCACAATCTCGTTCTGGACAATCCCGTGCCTGCCAAAGATTTGGCCAAGGCCATCGGCAAGCCGTATTCTACGCTGCTGAGAGAAGTGAATCCGTATGATACGGGAGCCAAGCTCGGCGCGGAAACGCTGTTGCAAATCATGATGCAGACCGGAGACACCAAGCCGTTGGAATATATGGCGGGCAAACTCGGATATTCGCTTGTGGCCGCCAGAAATGACGCTCCTCACGTCACGCCTGGAGCTTTTCAGGGGCAGACCGGCGTGTCCTCGTCCGTTTCCGCGCTGGATTCCCGCCAGAGCGGAGAGAAGGAGCGCAGAGCCTGATCGTCGAGGGCCTGTTCTTTTTCGGCAATGACGCTGAAACACTCGGCGAGGCGAGGACGACGGGGGAAGTCGTCTTCGCCTTTTTCTTTAAAAGCAAGGCCGCCCCATGCGGAGCGGCCCAGGCGTTCAAAAAACGCTTTGTCACTTGAGCTCTTTGAGTTTTTTCACGACTTCGTCTCCGACCTGCGACGTCGTGGCTTTTCCTCCCAGGTCGGGAGTCAGCACGGCGCGCTCGACGAGAAGGTCTTCTATCACGGTCAAAAGTTTTGCGCCCCAGTCCTGATATCCCAGGAAGTCCAGCAGTTGGCTGACGGACCATACCGTCGCCAGCGGATTGGCTTTGCCCGTGCCTGCGATGTCCGGAGCCGAGCCGTGAATCGGTTCGAACATGGACGGATATTCGCGTTCGGGGTTGAGGTTGGCTCCCGCGGCCAGTCCCATGCCCCCGGCGATGGCGGCGCCGAGGTCGGTGAGGATGTCGCCGAAAAGGTTGGATGTGACGACAACTTGGAAGCGTTTGGGATCTTTAACCATAAACATGCTGGCGGCGTCGACGAGGCAGGAACTTGTCTTGACGTCGGGATAGTCTTTGCCGACTTCCTGGAAAATCTGGTCCCAGAACACCATGGAATAGTTCAGGGCGTTGCCCTTACTGACGCTGGTCAGCGTTTTTCCTTCCTTTCTGGCCAGTTCATAGGCGTAGCGAATGATGCGCTCCGTGCCGTGGCGGGAGAACACGCCGTTCTGAATGACGGTTTCGTGGGGTTTTCCTTTGAAGAGCCAGCTTCCGCTGCCGGCGTATTCGCCTTCGCTGTTTTCCCGGACAAAAGTCATGTCGATGTCGGCGCGGTCGACGCCGACCAGAGGACAAGGAGCTCCTTTCAGCAGCTTGACGGGACGGAGATTGACGTACTGATCGAATTCCTTGCGAATGGCAAGAAGCAGACCCCACAGAGAAATGTGATCGGGAACGCCGGGATAGCCGACCGCGCCGAGAAAAATGGCGTCGCTGTCTCTGAGTCGGCGCAGACCGTCTTCGGGCATCATGCGTCCTTCTTTGAGATAGTATTCGCATCCCCATGGATAGTCTTTGAACTCAAACCGCATGCCGCCGTCGAGAACGGCGACTTCTTTTAAGATTTTTACGCCCTCCGCGATAACCTCGGGGCCGATGCCGTCTCCCCCGATGACAGAGATGGTATACTTTTTCATTACTAACTCCTGCTAGTTATACATTCATGAGCATGGCCGGAATGTCTTTGGCCATGGCGTCGATGTGTTTTTGCGAAACGCCGCGTTCGGAAAGAAGCCGCATAAAGGAGAGCATCGCCTGATCGGGGAAGGGAAGGCCGGCCGTGCCGAGATCCGAGGTCAGGAATGTTCTTTCAGGACATATATTGACGTACTCCAGAAGCGTTTGCACGGGACAGGGCGCAAAATCGGGGGAAAGGGCGTGCCCGGTCCCCAGATGAGCGCGACGTACGAGTGTTCCACATAGGCGCCGAGTTCGAAGCATCGTTTTATGTTGTCGGGACTGATCGTCCAGGGATCCGAGGTCGCGTGGGTGACGACGAATTTTTTCAGTCCCACTATTTTCGCGGCTCTGGCAAGCTCGACGGTTTCGTCGTTGGAGCTGTGCCCGGAAGCCAGAACGATGTCGGCTTCGGCGCAAAGTTCCATGGTGCGGATGACTTCAGGAAGCGCATGGCCGTGTTCGTCCACGATCGGAATGCCGGGACGTCCGGTCTTGTTTCTTTTCATGTCGTAGGCCGATTCCCGCGTGGGAAGCCATACGCAGCGGAGGGCGTTTCCCGTCGTTTTCAGGGCCTGGGACACGGCAAAAGGGTTTACTTTGTCGCCGTGGGAGAGATTCATGCACAGAGAGCCGAAAACCTCGCAGCCGGGAACGACGAGACTGGCGATGTAGGCGCGATCGTGCGTGGACCAGTCGTGGGACTTAATAAGAAATCCTCGCATTCCCGATTCAAGGCATCGTTGCGCCATGGAAATGTCCGTAACGTTTCGCGCCTTGACGTCGGGGTCGCAGTGGACGTGAAGGTCGAGAACGCCGCGTAGACTCTGATCAGGCATACATCACACTCCGTAATACAAGTTGGGGAGGAAGAGGGATATCTGCGGAAAGACGATGACCAGGAACAGCACGAAAAGCATGGAAATCATGAATGGAATGGACGCCTTGGCAATGGCTTCGCTGGAGACCTTGCCGATGGAGCTGGCGACGAACAGATTCACGCCGAGCGGCGGAGAAAGGAATCCTATGGCCAGATTGACCACCATGATGGCCCCGAAATGAACGGGGTCGATGCCTATCTGAAGAACCAGGGGGATGAGGATAGGCGAAAGCAGCACGATGGCCGCGATGGTTTCCATGAACATGCCGACGATAAGAAGGAAAATGTTGATCGTCAGCATGAGAATCAGCGGGTTGGAAGACAACGTCTTGAGCGCGTTGGCCATTTGCATGGGAATGCCCATGATGGTGATGACCTGGCAGAAGAAGATGGCCATGGCGATGATGAACATGATGGGAATGATCGTTTGCGCGCCTTCGGCCAGAATTTTTGGCAGCTCCTTGATAGAGTATTCTTTGTAAACGAACAGCCCCACCAGCAGGGAGTAGAGGCATGCGACGGCGGCGGATTCCGTCGGGGTAAAGATGCCGCCGTAAATGCCGCCCAGAATGATGGCGGGAACCATAAGAGCCCATTTGGCGTCCCAAAGGCAACGACAGACATCTTTAAAGGTTCCGCGTTGTTTTGTTCCGGCCCATCCGTGCTTGTAGGAGATCCAGAAGGCGGTGGCCATGATGGCCAGAGCGGTCAGAATGCCGGGCATGAAGCCCGCGAGAAACAGTCGACCGATGGATGTGTCGGTGACGATGCCGTAAACGACCATGGGCGTGCTGGGCGGCACGAGAACGGCAAGACAGCCGGCGCTCGCGGTGACGGCCGCGGCAAAGTTTCGTTCATAGTTCTGCGAGACCATGGCGGGAATCATGATGGCGCCTATGGCCGCGACGCAGCCTGGGCCGGTTCCGCTGAGTCCCGCGAAAAGCACGCTCGCCAGAACGGTGGTCAGCGCGTATCCGCCGGGCATGGAGCCGAGCAGTTCGTCGGCAAGTTTCAGAATTTGTTTTGAAATGCCTCCGGCCGCCATGAGCTGGCCCGCGAGAATGAAAAACGGAACCGCGAGCAGGGTGAAGCTGTCGAGCGACTGGTACGCCACCAGAGGCGCGAACGTTAAGGGCATGAGGTCTTTGACGAGCAGGAGCAGAATGCCGGAGAGCGCGGCGGCGACGGCAATGGGGGTGCGGAGGATGAGCAGAACGATGAGAGCGGCGAGTATGAGAAATCCTTCCATAGCATCCTCCTTATGCCGTCGTCTTTTTTAATTTAGTGATGTCTTCATATATATTCTGAATAAGCCTGATTATTGATAAGCCGAATCCTATGAGCATTATGGACGTAAAGAAAGCGACAGGTAAATGCATAGCTTCGGTTTTTTTATCAAGCATAAGTTGCATTTCTATGAGATGAAAAGTTGCGTATGTCATAATGCATGAAAATAACAGGAAGAATAAATTTCCAATAGTGTTCAGCACAAAATCTTTTTTCGGGCTGATATCCGCGCTGAAAACATCGCAGGCAATGTGCTTTCTCTTTTTGATGATGTACGGCACGCCCAAATAAACCATGGCGATAAGGGCCAGTCTTATGGCTTCTTCCGTGTACGCGCCGGATCTGTTAAGGATATATCGTCGGAAGACTTCAAAGTTGACTCCCAGCACGAGGTAGGCCAACAGGCATACGATGACTGTTTCCTCCAGATATTTATCAAGGAAGCGAAAAACTTTTATCATGGCGGCTCTCCTGGAAAATACGCCGGAAGCGAGGGCCTCCGGCGTATTTTTCATTACTTAGAAGCGTTTAAAACGGTGTTGTACCATTCCGTTCCGTTTTTCTTGATATATTCGTCGATGATGGGCTGCGTCGCTTTCTTCCATTCCTTTAATTCTTCGTCGGTCGGATCATGCACTTCCACGCCGGAGGCCTTCATTTTTTCCACGCGTTCATTGAGCAGCTCGTCCCAGTGGGCGTTGGTGTAGGCGATGGCGTCGTGAGCGGCTTCATCGACGACCTTCTTCGCCCAGTCGGGAAGATTATTGTAGAAACTTGCGTTCATGTTCGCGATGGTGAAGAAGCCGTTGAAGCGGTTGGCGAGCACGGACTTGATCACTTCGTTGTGTTTGGAGTCGTACATGAGATCGGGGGGGCAGAGATTCGCCGTCGAGCGTTTTCTGCTGGAGCGCGGTGTAAATTTCTCCGAAGCCCATGGCTACGGGATTGGCGCCGAACGCGGCGATGGCGTCGCGTTCCACGTCCGACGCCGTGCAGCGGATCTTCATGCCTTTGATGTCGTTGAGAGTTTTGACCCCGGCCTTGTTCACGCCGATGCCTCGGAACGCCGCGGGGCTGATCCAGAGCAGCTTGATGTTCTTTTTGAGCATCTGTTTGTTCAGGCGATCGAAGATAGGCCCGCCGAGATTGCCGTCCTTATCGTAGAAAAGCGTCTGGTTGGCGTTGGTCTTGCTGAAAATGTAGGGCAGATCGAACACGGCCCAGTCCGCCACGGTCGTGGTCAGGTTGGAAGAAGAGCAGAAACCGATCTGAATGGCGCCCATCTGCGTTTTTCCATAAGCTCGTTGTCGTTGCCGAGCGCGGAGTTGGGGTAGAGCTGCACTTCGATGCGGCCGTTGCTTTTGGCTTCCGCAAATTCCTTGAATTTCGCCCAGGGAACTTCGCGGGCGTTGCCCACGGCGATGGTATGCGCCGCTTTGATGACGATTTCCGCGGCTTCGGTTCGAACGGGCGCGAAGGCCGTGCAGAGTCCAAGCAATCCGATAAGAAGGGGCAGATGACGTTTTTTCATACATGTTCTCCTTGTGGGGTTTACTGTAAGCGAGGGCGCGCAAGCCGTTCGTTATTCGGCCGCCATGCCGCGGGTTCTCAATGCCTGCACGACAGGAAGCGTTTCTCCTGAAATGAATCGTATGAGGGCTCCGCCTCCCGTGCAGACATAGTTGATTTTTGACTTCAGTTCGAATGCGTTGAGCGCAGTTATGGAATCTCCTCCTCCGACGATGGTGTGAGCCGGGCTGTTTGCCATGGCTTCAAAAACGGTTTTTGTGCCGGCCGCCGTTTCCGTTTTTTCGAACACGCCCATGGGGCCGTTGACGAAAACGGTTTTCGCTTTTTGCAGAATGTCCGCGTATCCTGCGGCCGTGGCTTGGCCTATGTCCACGAGAGCCGGCGTCAGTTCGTCAATGTTTTCCGAGGAAACTTCTACTCGTCCATGATTTGAGACATAGGCGAAATCCACGGGAAGCAGAATTTTTCCGGAGTAGGCCTGAATCAGTTCTTTGCCGATGCCGACGCAATCGCCGTACCCCGCGTCATGGATATATCGCTCCGTCGCCTTGCCGACGGTTTTTCCCTGCGACAGCATAAGGATGTTGGCGACGACGCCTCCCGTAAGAATGCTGTCCGCCGCTCCCGATTCCAGCACCGCTTTCATCATCATGAAGGCGTCGGCCACTTTCGCGCCTCCGAGAACGAAGACGCAGGGATGTTCCGGCTCGAGCATGAGTTTGGAGAGCGTTTCGTATTCCCGTTCGAACAGCCTTCCCATGCATGAAGGGAGAACCTGTTCGAAGCCGCAAAGAGACGGCTGGCTTCTGTGCGCCGCGGCGAAGGCGTCGCAGACGTAGAGGTCGGCGAGAGGCGCCAGACGTCGCACAAGAAGGGTTTTTGCCTGATCCGCAAACGAGAGTTTCAGCGATTTTTCAAAGAGCGTCTGTTCTTCCGCCATGAAACGGACGTTGTCGAGGAGCAGAGCCTGGCCGGGACGAAGCTGACGCATTTTTTCCATGGCCGCTGGGCCGCACACGTCATCAATATACTGCAATTCAGGTATCTTTGTCGAAAGATATTGAAAATGGGGCCGCAGGGAATAATAGTTTGCGTATTCAATATCGCTTCCCTGATGCGCCATGATGACGACTTTGGCGTTCTTGTTGAGAAGTTCCGTTATGGTCGCCATGGAAGCGTCTATTCTAGTGGTATCTTTTAATTGACCCGTATTTTTATTGAGCGGTTCATTGATATCGACCCTGCATAAGACCGTCTTACCGCAAACATCGAAATCGTCGATGGTGGGAATGCCGAATTTCATGGTCAGGCCTTCTTGATGATGCCGAGATTGCGGTTCGTCAGAGCGGTCGCTTCTTCGGACGTGCTCTGCATGTTCATGGCGGCTCGAATGCCGTCTATGGTTTCAGGGATGGTGACCGCCTCCTGAGGAATGTTGATGGCGAACATGACGTCGTCGCCGCTTTCCACGATGCTGTCCTCCCAGATGCCGATTTCGTACATGTCTCCCCTCGGATGCCCCAGATCTCGGGCGTACTTGAAGAAGGAGGTGTTGCCAAGGAAGCCGTCGTCGATGCGGACCACGCGGATTCTCGGATGGGATCGGAAGGCTTCAAGGGCCTCCTCGCGGGTGATTTTTCCATGTTTGCCTGTGGCGACGACGGTGATGATATGCCCCCATGTTATGGGAGTATGAACAAGAATTCCAGTAGCTTTGATGTGAGGCATAATGGTCATGAGGTCAACGGCCTGATGCGTGGGGGCTTTTTCCAGCTTCAGGCAGTCGACCAGCCCTCTATGATAATCGCCGATGTCAGCCACGCGGCGGACGATGGTGATGGCCACTTTTTCGATGCCGAATTTTTTGTCGAGGCAGTCGACGGCGCGGATGAGTCCCGTGGTGTTGCAGCTCGTCAGCTTGAGATAGTCCTTGCCGAGACCGCGTTCGTAGTTCGCGTAGCCGTGGAAGAAGACGTCAGCGACGGCGTTTTTTTCTCCGCCCTGGAAAATGGCCTTTTTGTGCTTGGCTTCATAAAGGATCTTGTTCTGCGCGCCGACGCCGGCTGGGGCCGCGTCCAGAATGATATCGACCTTGTCGATGAGTTCCTCAAAAAGACCGGCGACGGGAATGCCGTTCTGGGTAAAATGTTCTCTGTCCGCTTCGTCGAGGATGTAGAGCGTATACGGCATGCCGCGTTCGCAGAGAGCGCGGATGGCAAGCGTGGGAGCTTTATCCGCGATGCCGACGAGTTCCATGTCGTCCTGGCGGGCGACGCCGTCAGCCAGTCTTTGTCCTATCGTTCCATAACCGGCCACGGCAACTTTTATTTTGCGCATAGAGAAAACTCCTTTTTTCCTGTTTAGATGCAAGTTCCGTGCCGATTTTTTATAAAAATAAAAAAATAAATGATTATAATAAATTAAAAGATAAGCTGGAAATATATTCCCTAAAAAGACTCGCATTGTCACATGTGTCATGATATGGATACATGTGACGTTTGCCATCATGACACATTCGAGAGAGGAATCGACATGGCGTTATATTCGGAAAAGACCCTCAACGACATACGCACGGCGAGACGACTTTTTTCTCAGGGAGAAGCTGTTCCTGACGGGTTGATCAGACAGGAAATTCTGGCGTCCTGGCAGCGTTCCAGAAATTTCGGTCTTGATTTCAATGTGTCCGCCAAGACCGTGCTCAGCCCGCAAGAGCTGAAAGAGCGCATGGAGAAACACGCGCTGCTCTTGCAGATCGCTCAGCCGATTCTCGATATTTTAACGCAGTTCACGAATAATTCTGGTTTCTTGACGGTGTTGGCCGATGAGGACGGGTATGTCCTTTTTATCCGGGGAGAGGACAGCATCTGCGAACTGGCTAAAAAGCAGAGTAATATGGTTCTTGGATCCAATAGAAATGAGAAAGAGGTGGGAACCAACGCGATAGGAACGGTCATTCAGATCAGAAAACCGATACAGATGACGTCTTATGAACATTATTATCCTATGGAAAAAAACTGGCTTTGTTCCGCCGCGCCTATTTTTGGGAGCGAGAATAATATCATAGGCGTGCTTAATCTCAGCGGTTTCATACAGAATGTCTCCTATCACACGCTTGGAATGGTTGTTTCTGCGGCCACTGTCATATCACAGCAAGTTGCCATGCATGAGTCGTATAATCAGATTACGGCAATAAATGACATGCTCAATACTATCATCAATAATATACAATCAAGTATTATTATGATAAGCAGAAGCGGATATATCATTAATGTCAATAAAAACTGTTCAAAACTTTTAAATTTGAATATGGATAATTTGATAGGAAAACATATAAAAAATGTCTTTTTTGATGATGCTCCTACAGAAAATGAAATAAAAAACGGCATTTATTCTAAAAGCATACTTTATATAAAAGATAATAACGCCACAAATATCATCATGAATATATATCCTACTAAAACCGGAGAAGCCATCATAACGTTGGAAAAAACGGAAACTCTGCAAAAAAAGGCGTCAAACCTGATAGGATCAAAAGCCTATTTCACGTTTGATGATATCATCGGCTCTTCACCTGTGCTACAGAACGCCATTTCCGTGGGCAGGCTGCTGGCTACGAATGATTCCAACGTGTTGATTACGGGCGAGAGCGGAACGGGCAAAGAGTTGTTCGCGCAGGCCATCCATAACGCTTCCGACAGACGTAACGGACCTTTTCTCGCCATCAACTGCGGAGCGTTGCCCAAGAGCCTGATAGAAAGCGAACTGTTCGGGTATGTGGGGAATTCGTTTACCGGCGCGGATAAAGCGGGCAGAGCCGGAAAGTTTGAACTTGCGAATGGCGGCACCATATTTCTTGACGAAATAGGAGACATGCCTTTCGACGTTCAGGCTCACTTGCTGCGTGTTATTCAGAATCGCGAGGTTTATCGCATAGGAAGCAGTCTTCCGGTCAAGATCAACGTCCGAATCATTGCCGCGACCAATAAAAATTTGTCCGAAGAAATCAAGAGAAATACGTTTCGTCTTGATTTGTATTACCGGTTGAATGTTTTCAATATCTATATACCTCCTCTTCGTGAAAGAAAAGAAGATATAAAACTTCTTATTGATTTTTTCATTAAACGATATGAAAAAGACTCAAATAAAGAAAATATACATATAGATAATGATGTGTATAAATTTTTAAAAGAAAAAAACTGGCCTGGAAATGTGAGAGAACTTGAGAACTATATAGAACGTCTTGTATATATGTGTAATGATAACAGAATAAAAATTGATGACTGTTATTATGGAGACGATTTGAATTCGTATATTGAAATGCCTGTGGCCGTTAAAAAGAAAAACAAATTAAAAAAAGAAGATATCATTAATGCGCTTAAGGAAACCAATGCCAATATTAATAAAACTGCGGCAATGCTGTCTTGCAGTCGTAAAACCTTGTATAGAAAGTTTATAGAATTTTCTATTGATTATCAACATTATAGAAAATAGCCCTGCGGCGCGCATACGCGCACAGAAGCGCGGAGCGCGTCCGAGTTGTTCGCTTGCGGCTGGGCGACGCGCGGAAGATGGCCCGCGCGAGTTTTCGTTTTGAGACCCGCGCCGGCGGGATGCGTCCTCACGTTTTCCGCAAGCGGATAATGGAAGTCGCGCATGATCGCGCCTTCGAATCGGCGGAAAAGCGGCGGACCGCGCTACTTCAGATTGAATACCCGCCGCACGGTGTCCACGGCCTGCATGGTGTATTCCGGGTTGGCGGCTTCGTGGAACCTGTCCTTCATAAAGGATATGGGTTCATGATTGAAGCGGCGCACGAGAGAGCTGGCCATGATTTCCAGAGCCTCGCGGGTGGCGTCGTCCACGGGGCCGAGGCGATGCAGCGTCTTGGCGAGTTCCTCCTGCATGATGCGCTCGCCGCGTTCCACCAGGGCCACGATGGTGGGCTGTAGGGTAAGGGACTCCAGCCACTGGTGGAAGGCCGCGGTTTCTTCGTCCACGATGGCGCGGGCGCGCACGGCTTCCTTGCGGCGTTCGGCGATGTGTTCCTCCACCACTTCCTTGAGATCGTCGATATCGTAGAGATAGATGTTGTCCAGCGTGTTGACGGAAGGGGCTATGTCGCGCGGCATGGCGATGTCGATGAGGAACATGGGACGGTTTTTGCGTTTTTTGAGCACGTCGCGCATGTCCTGTTCGTGAATGATGGCGTCCGGCGCGCCGGTGGAGCTGATGACGATGTCGGTGTCCACAAGATGGGAAAGAAGCTGATCGAAAGGCACGGCTTCGCCGCCGAGTCTGTGGGCCAGTTCTTCGGCTCGGGCGTAGGTCCGGTTGGACACGCGGATGCGTTTAACGCCGGCTTGTTTCAGGTGCAGAGCCGCGAGTTCCGCCATTTCTCCGGCGCCGATGATGAGCGCGTTGTGCTGACTCATGTCGTCGAAGATCTGTTTGGCGAGTTCCACGGCCGCGTAGCTGATGGACACCGCGCTTGACGCGACGCCCGTTTCCGAGCGTACCCGTTTGGCCACGGAAAAGGCCTTGTGAAGCAGTCGGTTGATGATGGTTCCCGCGCTGTGGCTCTGCGTGGCCTTGCGGTAGGCGGCCTTGAGCTGACCGAGAATCTGCGGTTCGCCGAGCACCAGGGAGTCCAGACTGGAAGCGACGTTGAACAGGTGCCGGATGGCTTCGTCGTTTTTATATTGATAGAGATAAGGTTCCAGTTCTTCCACGGTTCTGCCGCGGGCCTTGGCCCAGAATTCCAGCGCGCGCTGGCGGGGGATGTCGCCCTCGCCGACGACAAGCACTTCCACGCGGTTGCAGGTGGACAGAATGAGCGATTCGCTGATGCCGTCGCGCGTGGGAATGGCCCATGTTTCGGGAGCGCAGAAGTTGGTGAGCGCGAATTTTTCGCGCACTTCCACCGCGGCGGTGCGGTGATTGATGCCGATAAGATGAATGGTGCTGTTCATGACGATCCTGAGAGAAAAAGTGTCGTGCGCGTTGGGTATGTCGGGCCGCTAGAAGCCGTGCTGCGTGGAGAGGACGGTGTTCACCACGAACATGGAGAACAGCGAGGCGGCAAAAATGATGAGAGCCAGAATGGCGGGTTTGCGTCCGCGCCAGCCGAGAGCCTGACGCTGATGGAAGAGCAGGGCGTAGATGACGAGAATAATGAGGGAGATCCACTCCTTGAAGTCGCCGCTCATAAAATTGCCCCAGCTGATGCGTGCCCAAAGAAAGCCGCACAGCACGCCGAGGCTGTAGCAGGGAAAACCGATGAGCGTGGCCATGGCGTTCACTCTGTCGAGCGCGCCGAGGGCGGGCAGATCCTTGCGGAAGCCCCCCAGAGGCGTTTTGTGCTTGATGGCGCTCTCCTGCCACAGGAAGAGCGCGCCCGCGCCGGCGGCCACGGCCATGACGCCCACGCCGACGAAAATGGCGGCCAGATGAAGGACGAACAGCGGCCCGGCCAAGGTAATGGCTCCGGGCGTGTTGGAAAAGCCCAGAGCGCACGCGCCGAGAAAGAAGGCCCACGGCGCCACGAAGTGCAAGGCGATGTCCATTTTCTGCCGGCGCGCCACGATGAGACCGGCCAGCGCCAGGAACCAGGAAAGCGGCAACAGATAAAAACCTCTTGAAACGGCGCTGAACGCGCCGGAGGCGACGCTGATGACGAGCCACAGCGTATGGGTGATGAAGCCTCCCGCGCAGAGCAGACAGGCCAGTTTTTTCACTCGGGCGGAGCGTCCGAGCACGCCGGCCAGAGAAGCGACGGTGGCCAGAGCGTAAAGGGCGAGGCAGAGATAGGAGGGCAGTTCAGTCCAGTTCATGGATAATCTCCTCAGCGGAAAGGGAAAGCGCGGCCGGAAGCGCGGAGCGCAGCAGCGAAGCCGCGGAGTCGACGTCCTTGCGGGCAAGGGCGTCCATGAGTTCGTCGCGCAGGGGACGGGCACAGAGGGCGCGGAATACGGCCGCGTCGGCGTCGCTGCCCAGACCGAGAGCCAGCAGACGCGGTCGCAAGGCCTTCAGAAGGAGAGCCAGGAGGGCGTATCCGTCCTGAAGCCATGTTTTCAGATCTTCTTTCAACGCCCTGGCCAGGGCGGGGCTGCATCCCCCGGTGGAGAGGGCGAGCGTGATGGGACCGTTTTCCAGGTGGGCCGGCACAAGAAAGCTGCCGGACGCGCCGTCTTCCAGAGGACCGGCCACGTTGCACAGCGTTCCTGAGTTCCGGCACAGCCTCGCGATGGCGGAGTTGACCTCCGCGGAAGGCGTGGCGGCGAATACCAGCGTTCTATTTTCCGCGTCCTCGGGGCGGAAGGTTCGGCGTTCCAGAGAAAAGCGATCGAGGGGCAGTCCTTCGAGAGCCTGTTTGAGCGCCGTTTCGTCCGGTCGGGGGTCAAGCGCCAGCAGATGAGACGGACCGCACGCCAGCAGATCGGCTATTTTGCGTCGCCCGACGGGACCCGCGCCCACCACGAGACAGCGGGCTTCGGCAAGGTTGAGGAAAAGGGGATAGTAACGCATGGGCAAGGTATAGCCTTTAGCGGCCCTCTCGTCCAGAGTGATAACGACGTTTGCGGGGCAGGAGAAGGAAAAACGCTGGACTAACGCGAAAAAAAGAAGTAGTGTTCTCCGACTTGAATCTTCAACGCTGCGGTAAATCGGGCGACTAGGCGACTGTCCGCCTACCAAGGTGGGTATGGGCGTACCCGTGGGTCCGCAAATCATCTGAGGAGTGTACCATGAAAGAAGGCATCCATCCCAAAGTTTACAAGGCCAAGCTTGTCTGCGCCTGCGGCAATGTTGTGGAAGTTCT
>CALUUX010000047.1 GCA_944324085.1 uncultured Mailhella sp.
CGCCGTGCGACAGCACATGGTTCTCTGCTCGCCCTCATGCCGGCGGAAGCCGCCCGACGAGAGCTTCGAAGGATGGTGAAAACAGGCCTGTCCCGAAGGGAGCCGGGGCCCGATACGGCGTTTTGCCCTACTCCGCTTCGCCGCGGAGCCTGAGCTGTTCTCTCACGTAATTGACCATGCCGCCCTTGTCGATGAGGGTCTGCATCATGGGCGAGAGCGGCGGAATGCGGATTTCCGCCCCGTTGTCGAGATCGCGTATGATACCGTTTTCGGGGCTGATTTCCAGGGTGTCGCCGTCATTGATCTTATCCACTTCGTCGCCGACCTCAAGGAGCATGAGCCCCATGTTGAAGGCGTTGCGGTAGAAGATGCGGGCGAAACTGTGACCTACCACGGCACGGATGCCCGCACCTATGATGGCCAGCGGAGCGTGTTCACGGGAGGAGCCGCAGCCGAAGTTGCGTCCGGCGACAATGATGTCGCCTTCGTGCACGCGTTTGACCCATCCGGGCTCCAGACCTTCCATGCAGGCTTCGCCCAGCTTGCGGGTATCGGTGGTCACGAGAAAGCGGGCGGGGATGATGGCGTCGGTATCGATGTGAGCGCCGACCTTATGTACTTTTCCGGTAAAGGACATGGAATAAACTCCTGTAGTTCTCCCGGGCGAAACGCCGGCGGGAGAGGCGAAGAACATGGCCGTATCCGCAGAAACGGCCCGGACCGGAAGCAGAACGCCGTTCCGCTTCCGAACCGCGGATTACAGCGCGTCGGGCCCGGTGATGACGCCGGTGACGGCGGAAGCCGCCGCCACGCAGGGACTGGCCAGATAGAGTTCCGATTCCAGACTGCCCATGCGTCCGCGGAAATTGCGGTTCGACGTGGAAATGCAGCGTTCGCCGTCGCCGAGAACCCCCATGTAGCCGCCGAGGCAGGGGCCGCAGGTGGGCGTGCTGATGACGCATCCGGCATCGGAGAACACGGTGAAGAGCCCTTCATCCATGGCCTGACGCCAGACCGCGGGCGTGGCGGGAATGACGATGCAGCGCACCCCCCTGGCCACCTTGCGTCCGCGCAGAATCTCCGCCGCGTCGCGCATGTCGGAAATGCGGCCGTTGGTGCAGGAGCCGATGACCACCTGATCCACGGTCACGTCGGAAAGTTCGGAGACCGGACGGGTGTTTTCCGGCAGATGCGGGCAGGCGACCACGGGTTCCATGCCGGTCACGTCCATGGTGACCACGCGTTCGTACTCGGCGCCCTCGTCGGCGGCAAGAGGCATGGGATCGGGCGTGCCGTGCGCACGGCAGTAGGCGGCGGTCAAGTCGTCGGAGGGGAAGAGACCGCACTTGCCGCCCGCTTCAATGGCCATGTTGGCCATGCACAGGCGTCCTTCGATATCCACGGAGCCCAGCGAGGAGCCGCCGAACTCCAGCGCCCGATAGAGCGCACCGTCCACGCCGATTTCGCCGATGAGCCGCAGAATGAGATCCTTGCCGCGTATCCAGCGGGGCATGGTGCCTTCGATGTTCACGCGGATGGTGGCGGGCACCTTGAACCACAGTTTGCCGAGCACCATGCCGCAGGCGATGTCCGTGGAGCCGAGGCCCGTGGAAAAGGCGCCTATGCCGCCGTAGGTGCAGGTATGGCTGTCGGCACCGATGACGAGATCGCCGGGTTTGACCAGTCCCTTTTCAGGCAGAAGCGCGTGTTCCACGCCGGCGCAGCCGCCTTCGTAGTAGTGGGTGATGCCCATTTCCCGGGCAAAGCGCCGGGACACGATGACCTGATTGGCCGAGGCTATGTCCTTCTGCGGCGTGTAGTGATCCATCACCAGAAACACGCGGTCCTTGTCGAAGACCTTTTTGGCGCCCATGGCGCGGAAGGACTTGATGGCGAGCGGACCGGTAATATCGTTGGCGAGCACGCCGGAGAGGGAGCATTCCACGATCTGTCCCGGTTCGCGGACCTCTTCATCGGTGTGCATCTGAAGTATTTTCTGGGCAAGCGTCATTGCCATGATTCATCTCCAGGAAAAACTCTTGTTTGCGGCCCGCGAGGCGCGGGCCGCCGTTCAACGGACGAAGAACGTCCGATCGTTCCGACCCTTAGTCGACAGGGTTCTGCTTGTAGCTGATGACGTCCTTTTCCTTGTGTTCGAGGCGGTTCAGGGCGTCGACGTACGCCTTGGCGCTGGCCACGATGATGTCAAGGTCGGAACCGCGGCCCGTGGCGGAATACTTGCCGTCACGCAGATGCACGGACACTTCGCCCTGCGCGTCGGTGCCGCCGGTGATGGCGTTGACCGAAAACTTTTCAAGCTCGGCGCTGGTGCCGCAGATCTGGGAGATGACGTTGAAGGCCGCGTCGATGGGGCCTACGCCGAAGCCGGCAAGACGCACTTCCTCGTCGCGATCCTGCATGACCACGGCCGCGGTGGTGGGCATGGTGGAGCCCATGGTGGTCTGCACGCAGATATTGCTGAGACGGAAGCGATCCGGAATGCGCATGCGGTAGACTTCGGAAAAGACGAGGGCTTCAAGATCCTCGTCGTGGATGCGGGCCTTCTTGTCGGCCAGTTCCTTCATGGCGGCGAACACGGCGTTGACCTGATCGTTGTCCAGCGTATAGCCGAGCTCCTCAAGGCGGGTACGCACGGCGTTGCGGCCGGAATGTTTGCCGATGACGATGTCCGTGGACTTGCGACCCACGGCCTGCGGGGTCATGATTTCGTAGGTATTGCGGTTCTTGAGCATGCCGTCCTGATGGATGCCGGACTCATGGGCGAAGGCGTTGCTGCCGATGATGGCCTTGTTGGCGGGAATGGGACGGCCGATGATGAGCGAAAGCAGATGGCAGGACGGATAGAGCTGCTCGGTGACGATGGTGCAATCCACGCCGTAATATTCGGGACGAAGCTTGAGCGCCATGACAAACTCTTCCAACGAAGCGTTGCCCGCGCGTTCCCCAATGCCGCTCAGGCACAATTCGGCCTGACGCGCGCCGTTCTTGACGGCGGCAAGGCTGTTGGCCACGGCCAGACCAAGGTCGTCGTGGCAATGCACGCTGAAAATCGCCTTTTCGGAATTGGGCACGTTCTCGATGATGTAGCGGATGAGCGCGCCGAACTCGTCGGGCTGGGCGAAGCCCACGGTGTCGGGAATGTTGATGGTGGTCGCGCCGGCCTCAATGGCGGCAGTGACGATGCGCACAAGAAAATCGGGATCAGAACGGGAAGCGTCCTCAGCGGAGAATTCCACGTTGGAGGTATAGGAAGCGGCGCGCTTTACAGCCGCCACGGCGAGTTCCACCACTTCGTCGGGCGTCTTGCGCAGCTTGTACTCCATGTGAATGGGGGACGTGGCGATGAACGTATGAATGCGCGGATGGCGGGCGAACTTCACGGCTTCCCAGGCGCGGTCGATATCCTTGAAATTGGCGCGGGCAAGACCGGCGACCTGCGCGTTTTCCACGCTCTGGGCAATGGCCTTCACAGCCTCGAAGTCGCCCTCGCTGGCCGCAGGGAACCCGGCCTCGATAACGTCGACGCCCAGCATTTCCAGCTGACGGGCGATGCGGATCTTTTCACTGAGGTCCATGGTGGCGCCGGGGGACTGTTCCCCGTCGCGGAGCGTGGTGTCGAAAATAATGACGCGATCGGACATGGTTTTCTCCTTGCGTTTTCAGGTCGATTGTATGACGGCCTGCGCGTTTCTTTCCTGCGTTTCCGCCCCTCCCGGAAGGCGGAGGCTATAAAAAAGGCTGCTCCGACTTCCGACGGAACAGCCTTTTACCTGTTATACGTCAGAAATCACGATATGTCAGGGCGCAGCAGCAGACCGGACAGTCGTCCGCACAGGAGGGCGCACAGCAAAGAAGAAGCGAAGCGGACTTCGTTCTTCGTGGGAGCGGCGGCGTTACGGACGTTCATCATGATTTCCTTTTCGCCTTTTCGGCGTCTTTTTTGGAAGAGTACGAAATGCGGATGCTTTTTTCAAGAAAAAATGTGAAGGAAGAGAAAAAAATTTAAAACTTCCCGTCAATACCAATGTCGGAACTACTGAAGCCATTCAAGATTTTTTTTCGCATCCTGATGGCCCTGATCCGCAGCCTTCCTGTACCATTCCACAGCCTTGGGAATATTCTGCTCTACTCCCCAGCCGTTCTCATAACAGCGCCCGACATTGTATTGCCCGTAGGAGTAATTTCCTTCGGCCGCCTTCCAAAACAACTCAAACGCCTTTTGATAATTCCTTCGAGTACCTTCGCCGTTCAAATAGCACACGCCAAGATTATTCAGAGCCCACAAATTGCCCTGTTTTGCCGATTTCTCATACCATAAAACTGCCTTTTTCAAATCCTGGGGAACACCTCTTCCATTCTTGAATTGTAGTCCCAAATTATACTCTCCCCAGGAGTATCCTTGAACGGCAGCTTTATAATACCAGTTCACTGCATTTTTATAATCCTTTTTTACTCCATCACCGCGAGCATACGCAAATCCGACAGAATTTTGAGCGCGAAAGTGATTTTGTTCCGCAGACTTCATAAACCAATAAAAGGCAGTCTTTAAATTTTTTTCTACACCAGATCCATTGTCATACCGACAAGCCAAAAAATACTGCCCATCAGCATCGCCTTGTTCCGCTGCTTTTTTATACCAGGTATAAGCAATTTTAATATCTTTCTTTTCCCCTGCTCCATATCCATATACGAGTCCCATGACTACTTGATATCGCGATTTGCCGGCAGCAGCTTCCTTTTGCAGTATATTTTTTACAGAAGTATAAAGCCGAACTGCTTCTTCATGTTGCTTTTGACGCTGCATGAGAACGGCAAGCAATCCAGTGGCAAGAACATGCTTTTGATCCGAAGCCTTACGCAACCAGAATTCTGCCTTTTTATAATAATTTTTATGTACTGTATGATCATAATATAATTTTCCCAGATTATATTGAGCCTCGGCATTTCCGTTCAATGCCTGCTCTTCCACTTCAGGAAGAACACTAAAGGGGGCAGCCTCAGACTGGTCAACCCCACATAACAATACCGCCAAAAAGCTTAATATGACAATTATCTTATTCATACATCAATGATAATATCTTACATTGAAATTAAAAGTCAGAGCATTAAAATCTTTATCTGTCTCGAATTCTTTGGAAAAATCAATTTTTTCTCCCAAAGCCACACTTCGAGAATTCATACGTACAGCTTCAACGACATCGCCTCTTTTAAGAAGAAGCAAATAAATATTTATATCAGCATAGCTTTCGACTCTGGTCGACATATCCATGGTACCATTAATAACATATTTATTATTTCCAACTGGATCAAGTTTATAATTAAAAGTTACAGAAGCACCGTTTGTGCTTCCCATGGTAATAGTTTCCATAAGCGGCAAACCATTGTAGATACTATGAGGAAAAGAGCGGGAAAAATGCTTTCCTTCATAGGGATGAACGCATGCTGTTAATGCAGAAGTGAGCAAAAACAATAAGCCAATTAAAAAAGTTTTTCTTTTCATAGTATTACACCTTTAATAAAAATTATTTATTAGTATATGTTATTTTTACAGCAAATGTCAATGTAAAACATACTTACATGGCAATAATCTATTTATATTTCATTATATTTTAAAATAATATTCAACACTAAGCTCACAATTCCATAATTAAAGAGGTGCGCTGTTGGCGGGCAGCATACATGGCGGAAATGCCAGCATACACCTGTACAACCATCTTATTTTTATCCCTTTTCCGCGAGCTCTCTGGCCTTGCGGTAGTCGAACTTGCCCGAACCCAGGAGCGGAGCCTGCTTCACGCAGACGATGCGCTTGGGCGTCCAGAGCGGAGAAAGCCCACGACTGGCGAAGTGCGCGGCGATGCGGCTGGTGGTCACGTTTTCCGTGTCGATGACCAGCGCAAGCTGCTCGCCCTTTCGCGGATCGGGCATGGCCACCACGCCAAGAACGGATTCTGGCCAAATTTCCCGCAGAGCCTCTTCCACGGCCGCAAGCGATACCATTTCGCCGCCTATTTTGGCGAAACGCTTGGCCCGTCCGCGGATGAAAATGAACCCTTCGTCATCCATGTGCACGATGTCTCCGGTTTCATACCAGCCCGAGCCGTCGTCCCCTTCGCCGGACTCCGCGAATATGGCGGCGAGATCCTCGTCCACGGGCGGCTCCAGCACTCCGGGCGCGACGGAACGCATATAGCCGAGCATGACATTGTCGCCCTTCACCCAAAGAACGCCGGTGTTCTCCTCGTCGATGCCGGGGACAGGTTGAAGACGACAGGCCAGTCCGGGCACGGCGCGCCCCACGCTCCCCTCACGACGATACGCGGGAGTGTTCACGGAAATGAGCGGCGCGGTTTCCGTGGCGCCGTAGCCTTCAAACAGGTCCACGCCGAATTTGTCCAGCCACACGCGACGGGTGCTTTCGCGCATTTTTTCCGCGCCGATAATGACGAGGCGCGCGTGACAGAAATCATAAGGCTGACCATAACGAGCGTACCCGGCGCAGAAGGTGTCCGTTCCGCAGATAATGGTGGACTGACTCTCATAAAAAAGCCGCGGCACGATGCGGTAATGCAGCGGCGAAGGGTACAAAAACACCCTCACCCCGGCCAGCACCGGCAGAAGCGTGCAGATGCCGAGACCGAAGGCGTGAAACATGGGCAGACAGTTGAACAGCTTATCGCCGGAACCGATGGTGAGCATGCTGAGCGCCTGATACCGGTTGGCGATGATATTGACATGACTCAACAGCACGGCCTTGGGAACGCCCTCAGTTCCTGACGTGAACATGACGGCGGCTGGATCGTCGGGAGACGTGGACGGCGCAAGCCGCAGCCAGGCGGCGAGCGCGCCAAGGATCTTGTCGCCGATCGTCAGGTTTTTGGCCACGTCTTCAAGATACAAGACGCGCAGTCCCGCGTCCTTGAGAGCCTGCTCCATGGCCGTGAGGTCGGCGAGTGCGAGAAAACGGCGCGACGTGAGCACCGAGGTCAGCTTTACCGTGCGACAGCACGACACCACGGACGCGACCCCCGAGGTAAAATTGAGCATGGCGGGCGAAAATCCCGCCGCGTGCAAACCGAAAAAGGCCACCAGTCCCGGCAACGACGTGGGCAGAAGAAAGCCCACGACGCGCTCGCCGCGGAACAGACGACGAAAGGCCCTACCCAGCACCGAAAGTTTCAGCAGCAACGCGCCGTAGGTAAGCACATGCCTGTCCTGATCTTCGGCGATGGGGAAACGACGTCCCGAAAGAGCGACGGCCTCCATGAGAGCCTGCATAAGGTTGCGACGCTCCATGCCGGAACGATACTCCAGTTCGGTCATGATGTCGTAAAGCCGTTCGCCCATGCGCCGACGCCGCTCACGGGGAGGCAACTCGGCGTGGGGACGCAATCTCTGCGGCTCCAGCACGCTTACGGTGATGCGGGGAAACCAGCGGCGACGCCCCTTGTGCCTCAGATAGGAAAACATGGAACTGGTGGCGCCGTCGATACGCACGGGCAGAAGCGTGGCATTGGCTCTTTCCGCGATGACCCCCGCGGCCTCAAGAATGCGTATATACCGCGGATCATTGCCGAGACTGCCGCTGTGAAACACCATGCAGCGGCCGTTTCTGGCCAGAGCGTGAACCAGAGAAACCGTGGCCGCGGGACTGGAAAAATCAAAAAACTGCGTGTCGGTGAGCGCGCATATCGGACGCATCCACCACTTGTGCTCCAGAGCGCGGTCTGCCAGCAACGCGATACGATGCGGAAGCATGGCGGCAAGAAGAAGAGGATCAATAATCGATCCGGGATTATAGAGAATAAGCGTGCGAGGTCCGGCGGCGTCATAATGTTCACGACCGCGCAACTCCACGCGATAAATGATTCTGAGAAGAAAACGAACTAGGGAACCAAGCATGCGAGCTCCTGGATTCTTCGGCGCGTTCTTGCCACCGTCGGCTGACGCGTCGACGCGTTCTAGCCATCATGCCCAAACCCACTGCCTTTGTCGAGAGCGTCGGGCGCAAAAGACCCACGGCTTCGTCCATTCTTGCGAAGGTTCCGTAAATATGTTAACGAAACCCCCATGTTCGACTCAACCATTGCAGCAAAGATATCGCATCTGGCCGTGGCGTTCGTCCCTGTGCTTCTGGGCATCATCCTGCACGAAGTGGCGCACGGCTGGGCTGCCCTGCGCTGCGGCGACCCCACGGCGCGCATGCTGGGACGACTCACGTTGAATCCCGTTCCCCACATTGATCCCGTGGGCACGGGCATGTTCGTGTTCACCGCGCTGTTCAGCCCCTTCGTGTTCGGCTGGGCAAAACCCGTGCCCGTCAATCCCAGGTATTTCCGCGACTACCGCAAAGGCATGCTTCTCGTGGCCGCCGCCGGCCCGCTGACCAACATGATCCTCGCCATGCTCTTCGCCGTATGTCTGCGCCTTCTGCTCTTCGCGCCTTCCGAATTTCTTCTGGGCACGTCCACGGGCAAGTTTCTGCTCCAGATGTTTCAGACGGGCATCGCCGCCAACTTCGCGCTGGCGTGGATCAACCTTCTGCCCATTCCCCCGCTCGACGGAGGAAAAATTCTGGAAACCCTGCTCCCAGGACAGATCGCCCTTCAGTTCCAGCGCGTGGAACGTTACGGCTTTCTTCTGCTCGTGATACTGCTTGCCAGCGGCGTCATGAGCTCCATTCTCATGACTCTGGTCCGCTGGTCGTGGAACTTCGCGCTCACGGCCGTCGGCCTCTGATATTGTCCCATTCCCTTACACCTCTCAGGAGACACGCCATGACGGCGAACGATCGTACAGTTTCAGGCATGCGGCCCACCGGGCCTCTTCACATCGGTCATTATTTCGGCGCCCTCAAGAACTGGGTCGAAATGCAGAAGACCCACGAGGCCTTCTTTTTCGTGGCCGACTGGCACGCCTTGACCAGCAACTACGCCGATACGACCAAACTTCCCCAGTTCGTGCGCGACATGGTCGTAGACTGGCTTTCCGCCGGACTCGATCCCGAACGTTGCGCCATCTATCGCCAGTCCGACATCAAGGAGACCGCGGAGCTGCATCTTCTTCTGTCCATGATCACGCCCCTCGGCTGGCTGGAACGCTGCCCCACCTATAAGGAACAGCAGCAGCAGATTACCGACAAGGATCTCGGCAACTACGGTTTTCTCGGCTACCCCGTGCTCATGACCGCGGACATTATCCAGCATCGCCCCCGCTGGGTGCCCGTGGGACAGGATCAGCAGCCTCATCTGGAACTGGCCCGCGAAATCGTGCGTCGCTTCAACACCATGTATAATACGGAAGTCTTCCCCGAACCCGAAGCGAAGCTCACGCCCGCGGCCAAATGTCCGGGCCTCGACGGCCGTAAAATGTCCAAAAGCTACGGCAACGGCATTTTCCTCCGCGACACGCTCGAAGAACTTACGCCAAAAATCCAGGGCATGTTCACCGATCCGGCACGCCTGCGCAAAAGCGATCCCGGCAACCCCGACGTGTGCAACCTTTTCCCCTATCACGTTCTTCTCGCCGACAAGGACACCCAGAACGAAGTGCGCGAAGCCTGTACCCACGCCACCATGGGCTGCGTGGCCTGCAAAAAGATTTTCATGAAAAATCTTCAGGCGTTCCTCGAACCTCTGCATGAACGCCGCGCCGCCATTCTGGCCAAGCCCGGCTTCGTGGAAGAAATACTTGCGGAAGGCGGAAGAAAGGCCAAAATGTCCATTGACGCCACCATGGAACTGGTGCGCGCCGCCATGCACATGGACTAAAGCCGCGCAAAAAAAAACGCCGGGGCGATTTTCGCCCCGGCTCCGCCGCCCGGGGCTTCCGGGCGACCCGTTTCAGGGCGACGTGGCATGGTCGCGGAAAGCCCGCTCCGCCCAGGCGGACTCCGCGTCAGGAAATCGGGTAAGAGGAAGCATGCCGCCAGCTTTCGACATACAAAAACAGCAGAACGCGCTTATCGTCCGCGCCTCGGGCTCATGGTCCAGACAGGCGGTCTCCGCAGCGCCCTCCGCGCCGGAATCCATGACGACGACGGCTCTCTCCGCGCTGAACGGAGCGACAGCGGTGCGATTTTTCGCCGCCGACGTCACGGAATGGGACAGCTCGTTGCTTGCCGCGTTTTACGCCATCGCGCAGGAGGCCCGCGCCAGGGGCCTCGTCGTGGACGCGTCGGCCTTGCCGGGCGGCATGGCCCCCATGCTGGACATGGCCCTCGCCGTCCCCCCCCGCGACAACGGCGTCAGAAAACGAGAACCCGGCTTTCTGGAAACCGTGGGCGAAAAAACGCTCGCCTGGCCCGGCATCACCCGCAACGTTGTGGAATTTCTCGGCGAGGTCACGCTCAGCGTCGCGCGCTTTTTTTCCGGCAAAGCGTCCTGCAGCTCCCGCGATCTGTGGAACGTCTTTCGCGAGTGCGGCGTGGACGCCCTTCCCATCGTCACGCTCACCAGTCTGCTGCTCGGCCTCATTCTCGCCTTCGTCAGTTCCATGCAGCTGAAACTCTTCGGCGCGGAAATCTATGTGGCGTCCCTGGTAGGCGTCTCCATGGTGCGCGTCATGGGGCCGGTGCTCACGGGCATCGTGCTTTCCGGCCGCACGGGCGCGTCCTTCGCCGCCGTCATAGGCAGCATGCAGGTCAACGAAGAAGTGGACGCTCTGACGGGATTCGGCATCTCTCCCACCGACTTTCTTGTGCTCCCCCGCGTGCTCGGTCTGGCCGTCATGACGCCGCTGCTCACGCTCTACGCCGACGTGGCGGGCATAGCGGGCGGTTTTCTCGTGGGCGTGCTCATGCTCGACATTTCTCCCGCGGCCTACGTCAACAACAGCCTGCAATTCATGACGCTGAGCTACGTTTGGATCGGTCTTCTGCACGCGCTGGTCTTCGGCTTCATCATCGCCCTTTGCGGCTGCTACCAGGGCATGCGCTGCGGCCGCAACGCCTCCGCCGTGGGCCGCGCCACCACGGCCGCCGTGGTCAACTCCATCGTGGGCATCATCGTGGCCACGTCCGTCATCACCATCATCCTCACGGTGCTTGACCTATGAACCGCGTTCCAGATAAAGACGCCGCCGTCACCGCCTCGGACGTCACCGTGGCCTACGGTCCCCGCGTGGTGCAGCAGGGACTTTCCTTCACCGTCAGGAAAGGCGATATTTTCATCATCATGGGCGGTTCCGGCTGCGGCAAGAGCTCTCTGCTGCGCGTGCTCATGGGACTCACGCCTCCGGCCAAGGGCTCCGTCTACTACGGCCAGACCGACTTCTGGGGCGCGCCCTCCGCGGAACGGGAAGCCATCATGCGCCGCACGGGCGTCATGTTCCAGAGCGGCGCGCTTTGGACGTCGCGCACGCTGGCGGAAAACGTGGCCTTGCCTCTCGAATATTACACCGATCTCTCTCCCCGCGACATCCGCGAATTGGCCTCGTTCAAACTTTCCCTCGTGGGCCTTGCGGGCTTCGAGGACTTCTATCCCTCAGAAATAAGCGGAGGCATGAAAAAACGCGCGGGCCTCGCTCGCGCTCTGGCGCTCGATCCCGACGTCGTCTATTTCGACGAACCCTCCGCCGGTCTCGACCCCGTGAGCGCGGCGAGACTCGACGAACTTATTCTCCAGCTTCGGGACACCCTGGGCATGACCGTGGTCGTCGTCACCCACGAACTGGCCAGCATTTTCGCCATCGCGAACAATTCCGTGTTCCTGGACGCCAAAACGAAAACCATGACCGCCAGCGGCGATCCGCACGAACTGCTCCGTCACGGCCCCGACGAGGTGGTGGAATTTCTGACGCGCGGCAAGGGGCGCGACCGTGGAGGAAACCCATGACGGAAAGCGGCACAAAAACTTTCATCGGAGCCTTCGTTCTCGGCGCGCTGGCGCTGCTCATAGGACTTATCGTGCTTCTCGGTTCCGGATCGCTTGGTTCCAAGAATCCCACCTTCGTCCTGTACTTCAACACCTCTCTCAAAGGACTGATTCAAGGCTCCCCCGTGTATTTCAAGGGCATACGCGTCGGCAAGGTGAACGCCATACAAATACGTCCCGAGATAGGCACCGCGAAGTTCTATACGCCGGTCATCATTGAAATAGAGCGCGACAAGGCCATGGCGCTGCTGGAAGACGGCAGCGAAAAAGACCTGTTCGAGGATCCCGACATTCTGAACAGGCTCATCAAGGCGGGCCTGCGCGGCAAGCTCGGAATCACCAGCATTCTCACCGGGCAGCTCTGCGTGGAACTCGACATTTTCCGCAACGCCGCCCCCGTGGATCTGGCCACGCTGACGCCCTACAAGGGCTCGCCGCAAATTCCCACGCAGCTCTCCTCCCTCGACGCCGCGCTCAACACGCTGGAAAACATCCCCATTCAGGAAGTGCTGCTCGACGTCATAAGCAGCGTGAAAAACATGAGCGAGCAGCTGCAGCAGCTCGACGTTTCCGGCCTGGTGGCCAGTGTGCGCGAAACCAGCGACGCCGTGCGCGACGAAGTACGCGGTTTCGGTTCCATCCGACAAGACGCCAGCGACACGCTCCAGTCCTATACCTCGCTCGCCGCGTCCCTGAAAAAGGACATTCACGCCACGCTCGCCAGCGTCAACGGCGCGCTCAAAAGCATAGACAGCCTCGCCGCATCCTCCGAAGGCGTCGTCCTGGAAGCGGAAAACGCCATGAAGGGACTTCGCCGCACCGCGGCCACCGCCAACAGCCTGTTCAGCGAAGATTCCGCGCCCGTGCTGGAATTCAGCCAGACCATGCTCTCGCTCCGCCGCGCCGCGCAGGCCCTCTCCGAACTGGCCACGCTGCTGGAAATCAAACCCAACGCCCTCATTTTCGGGAGAAACAACTGATGAAAGCTCTTATCGCCGCGCTCGTCCTCTCCGCCGCCGTAAGCGGTTGTTCTCTGCCCGCGCAGCTGCGCTCCTCCCCCGAGGTTCGTTATTACGTTCTTTCCTCGCCGCTTCCCTCCGGTTCGAACGCGGAACGCGCCGATATCGGCGTGCTGCCCGTCACGCTGCCGGGCTACCTTTCCCGTCAGCAGATCGTGCTGCGCGACGCGGACGGCGTCACCATCACGCTCAATGAATTCAACCGCTGGGGAGAAAGCCTCAGTCAGGGCGTTTCCCGCGTGCTGTGCGACAGTCTGGCCGTGCGCGGCGTGGCGGCCCTGCCGCTTCGCACGGGAGCCAAAGTGACGGACAAACTTATGCTGGACGTGCGAAGACTCGACGGTTCGCTCGACGGCGACGTCACGTTCGACGTGGTGTGGAGACTCCAGAGAGACGGCGAAGTGCTGCTCTCCGGCCATTTCGTGAAAAACCGTCCCTCCGGCGACACGCTCGAAACCATGGTAGACGCCCAGTCCCTGCTCGTGCAGGATCTGGCGGACGAAATCGCGCGCAACGTGCGCTGAAGCCTCCGAACGCCCTCCCCGCCGGACGAGCCGTCGCCCGCCAAAGCTCCTAGCCGAACAGCAGCTGCGTGCCGTTGCTGAGAATTTCGTCTATCTCACCGTCGGTAAAATGCGTTCTGCGCTGAAGGGCGTCTATCTCATCCTGCGGATCCATAATGGGGTAATCCGTGCCGAACACGATGCGATCGCGCGGATGCTTCTTCAAAATGGCCTTCAGCACGTCGTCGGAAATTTCCTTCATGCAGGAAGAGGTGTCCATCCACACGTCGCGGCCGGCCAGCGCGTCCAGCGCGTACTTCCACTGGCGGAAACCTCCCAGATGGGCCGCGACCACATTGAGATGAGGGAACGCGTCCAGAATGGCGGCCATCTTGTACGGACAGGAAGGATTCTTTTCCGGCGGCAGACTGTCGCCGATATGAATCATGAAAATGAAATCCTTCTGCGCTTCTTCGAATATGGGAAAAAGACGCGGATCGTTGAGCCAGAAGTGCTGAAAATCCGGGTGCAGCTTGATGCCGCGCACGCCGAAGCTCCTCAGCCAGTCGAGCTGTTCCTTCCAATCCTTGCAATCGGGATGAATGGAACCAAACGCCGTAATCTCGGGATAATTGTTCTGAAGATAGCCGGCGTAAGCGTTGCAGGGGCGCACCTGAAGCGCGCTCGTGGCCGCGCACAACGCCACGCAATGATCAATGCCGCTTCGACCGGCCCGAAGAAGAAGATCGTCCGGCGTTCCCTTGCAGCGGCAGAACAGCTTATAGTGTTCCGCCAGTTTCATCTTCGCCTTTTCGGCTATGCGCGGATGGAAAACATGCGTATGACAATCGACAAACATGCGAAACCCTTCTCAGCGGCGGAACATCCCGGAAAATAACGCACGCACGCGTCGCCGGGCGTCCGCCGAAAAACTCGAAAAGGACAAAAACGCCGCTCGCGCCCCCGCCCTTTCGTCGGTCGGATGCTAGCCCATGGCGATCGCTATGACAAGAGACGACTTCCCCTCAACGAGCCGCGCGGAGGCCCAGCGACGCCCCGCCCGCCATCCATTTCAATTAGGCACGATTCTTGCAGAAAAAACCGTCCGAGGCGAAAAAGGGGGTCCAGCATCATTGTCAAAGCGGCCAACTGGCATTACAAATATAAAAAACGGCGGGGGCGGCATGTCGTCCGCCTGCGGAGCCTGTCGTTTCACCTGTGGCCGCCCGGCAAGCCGGGCCTTTCTCCGTCACTTTGAGTGCGTCATCATAAGCAGCCATGGAGGCAGCTTTGAACCAGTTTTCCCGCAATATTCTGCTGTGGAGCATCATTGCCGTTGCCATGATCTCCCTGTTCAGCCTGTTCAACGAAAACAGCGGAAGCCCACAAAACTCCGCCGCCTACAGCACGTTCCTCGCGCAGGTCGACAACGGGGAAGTCAGTCAGGTCGTCATCGAGGACAGGAACATCACCGTCGTCACCAATGACGGCCGCACCTATTCCACTTACGCCCCCAACGACCCCAATCTCGTTCAGGAGCTCAAAAACAAGAACGTGGTCATCGACGTCAAGAAGCCGGAAGAAACGCCGCTCGCCATGTCGGTGTTTATCTCCTGGTTCCCCATGCTTCTGCTCATCGGCGTATGGATCTTCTTCGCCAGACAAATGCAGGGCGGCGGCGGAAAGGCCATGTCCTTCGGTCGTTCCCGCGCCCGCATGCAGGATCAGAATCAGGTGGGCAAGGTCACGTTCGCGGATGTGGCCGGCGTGGACGAAGCCAAGGAAGAACTCGCGGAAGTGGTGGAATTTCTTTCCAATCCCCGCAAGTTCACCCGTCTTGGCGGCCGCATTCCCAAGGGCGTGCTGCTCGTAGGCCCTCCTGGAACCGGTAAAACGCTGCTCGCCCGCGCCGTGGCCGGCGAAGCCGGCGTGCCGTTCTTTTCCATTTCCGGTTCCGACTTTGTTGAAATGTTCGTGGGCGTGGGCGCGTCCCGCGTGCGCGATCTTTTCGCGCAAGGCAAGAAAAACGCGCCTTGCCTCATCTTTATTGACGAAATCGACGCCGTGGGCCGCCAGCGCGGCGCGGGTCTCGGCGGCGGACACGACGAACGCGAACAGACCCTCAACCAGCTGCTCGTGGAAATGGACGGCTTCGAATCCAACGAAGGCGTCATTCTCATCGCCGCCACCAACCGTCCCGACGTGCTCGATCCCGCGCTTCTGCGCCCCGGCCGCTTCGACCGGCAGGTTGTGGTGTCCACGCCCGATCTGCGCGGACGCGAACGCATTCTTGAAGTGCACACCCGTCGCACGCCTCTCGCCAAGGACGTGAACCTCACCGTGCTCGCCAAAGGCACCCCCGGCTTCTCCGGGGCCGACCTTGAAAACCTCGTCAACGAAGCCGCTCTCCAGGCCGCCAAGCTCAACAAGGACCGCCTGAACATGTCCGACTTCGAATACGCCAAAGACAAGGTTCTCATGGGCAAGGAACGCCGCAGCCTCATCCTGAGCGACGAGGAAAAGAAAATCACCGCCTATCACGAAGGCGGACACGCGCTGGCGGCCAAGCTGCTGCCCGGCACCGATCCCGTGCACAAGGTCTCCATCATTCCCCGCGGACGCGCCATGGGCGTGACCATGCAGCTGCCTGACGAAGACAGACACGGCTATTCCCGCGACTTCCTGCGCAACAACCTCGTGGTGCTGCTCGGCGGTCGCGTGGCGGAAGAAATCATCATGGGCGACATCACCACCGGCGCGGGCAACGACATTGATCGCGCCACCAAAATGGCCCGCAAGATGGTATGCGAATGGGGCATGAGCGAAAAAATCGGCCCGCAGACCGTGGGCGAACATGAGGAGGAAGTCTTCCTCGGTCGCGAATGGGGTCACACCCGCGCCGTCAGCGACGACATGGCCCGCCTTGTGGACAGCGAAGTCAAGGCCCTCATCGACGAGGCCCGCGAACGCTGCCGCACGCTGCTTACCGAACACATCGACATGCTGCACGCCATAGCCCACGCCCTTCTGGAACGGGAAACCATCACCGGCGAGGATATCGACATTCTCATGAAGGGCGAAAAGCTGCCTCCCTTTCAACTCGACGGGCAGAACGCGGGCGAGTTCCATCTTGAAGAAGACCACGACGCCCAGGGAAAGGACGGAAACGCCCCCGACAAGACGCCCTCTGCGTCGACCGAGACCGCTCAGCATGAGGAAAAAACCGTGAATGACGGCTCCTCCTCTGACAACGGCCCCGCCGGGGGAGATAAGTAATGGATACGGTCTGGATGCTTCGAAACGGGGCATTCAGCCCTGTTTCCGCCGAAAAACAGGGCGGCACGCCGTCGCGCTTCACCTTGTGGGGCGTGGTGAACGTAACGCCCGACTCCTTTTTCGACGGAGGCAGGCATCCCTCGTTTGAAAGCGCGTTTTCCCACGCCAGACGCCTCGCCGCAGACGGAGCCCGCGTGCTCGATCTCGGCGGGGCTTCCTCGCGTCCCGGAGCGCAGGACGTTCCCTCGGACGACGAGATGAGACGCGTGCTTCCGCTGGTGCGAGCCCTCTCCGAAGGAAGAGGGCGACGCGTTCCGCCGGATACTCTGCTTTCCGTGGACACCTGGCGCGTCGACGTGGCTTCCGCCGTTCTTGAAGCCGGAGCCGACATCGTCAACGACATCTCCGCCGCACTCTGGGAACCGGAACTCACGGACGTGCTCGCGCAGTACCGTCCCGGCTACGTGCTCATGCACTGCCGTCCCGGCATGACGCCGGGAACCATGCAAAACGATCCCCGCTACGACGACGTGGTCGACGACGTGCTTTCCTTTCTCGAAAACCGCATGGCGGCCATTGTGAAAGCCGGCCTCCCGGAAGAAAACATCATGCTCGATCCGGGCATCGGCTTCGGCAAAACGGCGGAACACAACTGCGCGCTGCTCGCCGGCATGGAAAGACTGCTGGCGCTCGGCCGTCCCGTGCTTCTCGGCGTGTCCAACAAAAGTCTTTTCGGCGACCTTCTGGGACTCGACGTCACGCGGCGTTTGGAAGCCACCAACGTATGCACAGCCCTCCTGGCCGCGCGCGGCGTTCACCACCACCGCGTGCATGACGTGGCCTCGGCGCGACGCGCGCTCACCCTCGCGGAACACTTCACCCCCTGGAAAGACTGATATGTTCGTACTGGGACAGTTGACATTCGGCTGGCGAGACCTGCTGGACATACTCATAGTGGCCATTCTGTGCTACTACGGCATCCGTTTCGTGCGGGGCACGCGCGCCATGGCCGCCCTCAACGGCCTGCTGATTCTGCTCGCGCTGTTCGCCGCCGCGCAGTTCCTCGGTCTCTTCACGCTGGTGTGGCTGCTCCAGAACGTTTTCAGTTCCCTGTTTCTCGTGGTGGTCATTCTGTTTCATCAGGACATCCGGCAGGCCCTTTCCAACATGAATTTCCGGCACCTTTTCCGGCGCAAGAGCAACGTGCGCACGGAAATGATCAGCACGGTGAGCCGCACGGCCTGCGCGCTCGCCGCGCGCCGCATAGGGGCCATCATCGTCATCGAGCGCAACGTGGCACTCGGCGACATGACGGAAAAAGGCGTGACCATCGACGCCGTGGTCTCGCAGGATCTGCTCGCCACCATCTTCTTTCCCAACACGGCCTTGCATGACGGCGCCGTCATCATCGGCCACAACGACCGCATCACGGCGGCGGGCTGCGTGCTGCCGCTGGCCAACGTCGCGCGCCAGCACTTCGGCACCCGTCACAGAGCGGCCATAGGCATCACGGAAGTCAGCGACGCCATATCCATCGTGGTGTCGGAAGAACGCGGAGAAGTGACGCTAGCCCAGGACGGCCACCTCTCCAATCCCCTGAACCAAGAACGCCTGGAACGGATACTGGCCAATGTCCTCAATCAGTAGCAGCCGTTTGCAGACCGTTCTTTCCGTACTGCTCTCCCTCGTCATCGCCACGGGACTGTGGTATCTCGTCGTCGGCCGCGACCATGTGGAAACGCAGGTGGAGCTGCGCGTGGAGTACCGCGGGCTGCCGGACGGGCTGATCATACGCGAAGGCATGGTCAATCACATTTCCGTGCGTCTGCGCGGTTCCGCGGAGCTTCTGCGCAATCTGCACTCGCGCGATCTCGTTTACACTGTGGATCTTTCCGGCGTGCAGCGCGGCGCTACGGCCCTGCCGCTGGCCGTGGACTCCATTCCCGACTTCAAGGCTTTCGAAATCTTGGAAATCATGCCCAGCCGCCTCGTGCTCGAGGCGGACGCGCTCACCGAACGCGTGGTGCCGCTGGAAAACAAGATGCTGCCCCTGCCCGCGGATTCTCCCTACCTTATTTCTCACGCCATTCTCGAGCCCTCCTTCGTCACGGTCAAGGGACCGGAAACGCAGGTGAATTCTCTTGACCGGCTCATCGTGGTGTACGATCCCACCAAAAACGCCAGCGAAGGTCCGCATGAAGCCAATGTGGCCATCGTCGCGCCCCCGCAGGTGGAAATCACGCCGCCCGTCACCACGCTGCGGTATTCTCTGAATCTCAAGACGAAGAACGTCACGCTGACCCGCGACATCCAGCTCGACAACGAAGATCAGGGCTACAGCGTAAGACCGGACGAAGCCAAGGTGGAACTTTCCGTGCCCGAATCTCTTGTGGAGGATCGCGACTATCTGGACGCGGTGCGCGTCATCGTGCGACAGCCCGCGGACTTCATGCCCGGAGACAGCGCGGAAGTCACCCCCATCGTCATGCTGCCCTCAGGCGCGGGGCTCATCGCCATCGATCCCCCCAGCGTCATGCTTTTCAGCCGCACGGACGTCGGCGACGACAGCAGAACCTGGGCTCCGGCCGAAAGCATATTCACCATGCCGAGCAACAGCTTCGGCATGAACCTGCCCGGGCAGCGCATCACCGGCGACTTCTCCCTGAACGACGTCACGCTGCCGCCTTCCACGCTGCCTCACCCCAACGATCTCAAGGTTCCTCCCGCGCTGTCCGGCGACGCGTCGAAAAAAACTCCCCCCACGGCGAAAAACGGCGTTGAGTCTGACGCGACCAAGAAAGACGCTGTCGACAACGCCACGACCGAACGCGGAATCCCCTCCGCACAAGCACCTACGAAAGAACAGGATTAACCATGTCTGAACGCCTTTTTGGAACTGACGGCCTGCGCGGCCGGGTCAACACCTATCCTCTCACCGTCGAAATGGCCCTGCGCCTCGGACTTGCCGCGGGCACCGTGTTCCGTTCCGACGAATGCCGTCGCAAAGTCATCATCGGCAAGGACACGCGCCTTTCCGGCTACATGTTCGAATCGGCCCTCACCGCAGGTTTGTGCGCTTCCGGCATGGATGTGTATCAGGTCGGCCCGCTGCCCACTCCGGCCATCGCCTTTCTCACCCGGAACATGCGCGCCGACTTCGGCGTGGTCATTTCCGCTTCGCACAATCCGTACCACGACAACGGCATAAAATTCTTTGACCGCGAAGGTTTCAAGCTGCCCGACGAACTGGAAGACCGCATGTCCGAGCTCATTCTGGACAAGGACTATGAATGGGATTACCCGGCCTCCAACAAAGTGGGACGCGCCTACCGCATAGTGGACGCCTCAGGTCGCTACATCGTCTATCTTAAAAGCAGCTTCCCCCAGCAGCTCACGCTGGACGGTCTGCGCGTGGTCATCGACTGCGCCAACGGCGCCAACTACAAAGTGGCCCCCCTCGCCTTGGAAGAACTCGGCGCGGAAGTGTTCCGCCTCGGCACGTCGGCCGACGGCCTGAACATCAACTATCAGTGCGGCTCGCTCCATCCTGAAAATCTTCAGGCCAAGGTGCGGGAAGTGCGCGCCGACGTCGGCCTTGCCCTCGACGGCGACGCCGACCGCCTTCTCGTCGTGGACGAAAAGGGACGTCTGCTCGACGGCGACCAGATCATGGCCATCTGCGCCGACGACCTCATGAAGAAAGGCAAGCTCAAAAATAATATACTCGTGGGCACGGTGATGAGCAACATGGCTCTGGAAGTGTTCATGAAGGAACGCGGCGGGCAACTCCTGCGCACCAAGGTTGGCGACCGCTACGTCATCGAGGCCATGCTCCAGCACAACGCCATGCTGGGCGGCGAACAGTCGGGCCATCTGATCTTCCGCGAATACGGCACCACCGGCGACGGCCTTCTGGCCGCGCTTCAGCTGCTGCGCATCATGCGCGAAACCGGTCGTCCGCTCTCCGAACTGGCCGACCGGCTTAAACTCTATCCGCAAAAGCTCGTCAACATCAGCATTTCCCGCAAAATACCCTTCGAGCAGTGCGAAAAGCTCATGGCCCTCCAAAAGGAAATTGAAGAAAAACTCGGCGCCCACGGCCGCGTGCTGCTGCGCTATTCCGGCACGGAAAATCTGTGCCGCGTCATGGTGGAAGGCAAGGACGAAGAGTTCGTCCGTCGCGCCGCCCGTCGTCTGGCCGACGTGGCCGCCGAAGAACTTCGCTGATCTCTTTTCCGCCGCGGCGCGGAAAACGCCGCTCCGCGCCGCTGCTCTCTTTTCGCCTCCCGCGACTTACCTGAACCGTCACCAGGGGATATTATGGCTTTTGAAATACGACAACAGTTCAAACTGAGCCAGCAGCTCCACATGACGCCCATGCTCAAGCAGGCCATTTCCCTGCTTCTCTTCTCTCGTCAGGAACTGGTGGAAGCGGTGCAGCGCGAACTGCTGGAAAACCCTTTTCTTGAAGAACGCGAAGCCGAACCCGGAGCCTCGGTCGACGCCTCGTCCGACTCCCGCAAGCCTGCGGAACAGGACAACCCCTGGCCGCAGGAAGAAGTGGCCCGCAGCGCGGAATGGGAAGAATATCTGGGAGAATTCTCCAGCCAGTCGCGCGTGGCGCAGCAGGAATTCGAAGCCGCGGAGCAGGACGGCAATCCTCTGGAAGCCTGCCATGCCGCGGAACCCACGCTGGAAGCTCATCTCATGGCCCAGCTTCTGCTCTCTCCCCTGACCGAACGCCAGAAGTCCATCGGCGAATGCATCATCGGCAATCTCGATGAAACGGGCTATCTCTCCGCCACGGATGAAGAAATAGCCTCGCTGGCCGGCGCGGATCCCTCCGAGATCCCGCCCGTGCTCTCCGTCATTCAGAATTTCGATCCCGTAGGCGTGGCCGCGCGCTCGCTTTCCGAATGTCTGCTCATCCAATTGCGCGCCGAACATTACGATCGAGACCCCGTGCTCGTCAGTCTGGTAAGCGATCACCTGGAAGATCTGGAAAAACAACGGTACAAACCGTTGCTCAAACACTTTCACATCGATCTCGACACGCTCAAGGAATACATCGCCATCATCCAGGGGCTGGAGCCTCGCCCGGGCGGAAGCCTCAGCGGCGGCGCGCCTTGTTACGTCAGTCCCGACATCTTCGTGCGCAAGGTGAACGGAGAATTCGTCATCGTCATGAACGACGAAGATCTGCCGCATCTGAAACTCTCTCCGCTTTCCAACGAACTGGCGGGACAGAACCGTTCCAGCGAAGAAAAAGATTATATGAACGACCGCTTGCGCTCGGCCGTGTGGATTATCCGCAGCCTCGAAGAAAGACAGCGCACGCTCTATCAGGTGATGGAGAGCATCGTAAAGCATCAGCACGACTTCTTCGAATACGGCGTCTATAAACTCAAGCCGCTGGTGCTCAAGGATATCGCCGAAGACATCGGCCGCAGCGAATCCAGCATAAGCCGCATCACCACCAACAAATACGTCGGAACGCCGTACGGCATCTTCGAGCTGAAATACTTCTTCAACAGCGCGCTCAGTTCCAGCGACGGCGGCCAGGTGGGCTCCGAAAGCGTGAAAGCCCGCATCCGCGCCCTCATCGACGGCGAAGATCAGAGCCATCCTCTTTCCGACGAAGAAATCAGCGCTCGCCTCAAAGACGATCTCGGCGTGAAGATTGCCCGCCGCACCGTAGCCAAATACCGGGAGGAAATGGGGCTGCCTTCTTCCTCTCGACGGAAAAAACACCTCTAATTCCCCGGCCTCTTGCCCCTGGTTCGCCCGATCCCCTGTTCCCCGAAAAGGAGGAACACCGAATGCACGCCGCGCTTCCCTCTTCCGCACGACGACAGAAGAAGAACGACGAAGCGCGGCCTTTCGTCCGTTCTTTCCATCTTTTCCTTGACGACCGCGCCTCCCCCCATCGTTTCCCTGCCGCCTTGCGACGCGTAAAGAAACGCGAGCCGTTTTCCCGTTCAAGGGAGAAGGCGTTTCTTGCCTTCCCCGCTTTTCCTCGTCATCGCGAAAGGCCGGTCGTTCGCCCGTAGGCGCAGTTATTGAGTTCCGCCATTCCGTCTTCGTCCGTCAGCGCGAAGATTGGTCACAGGCTGGTTCTCTCTGACCGATCAGCCGTTTTCAATCATATTCCGACTTCAAGGCAGATGATGCCGTGATTCACATTTTTGCGGCATAGTAAACACAAAATTGGAAAAAACATATTTCTCTTTGACCGGCCAAGAAAATTTATTTTCTCAAACCATATTTTAACTTATTGTATTTACTTAGATAACAAACAATTACTCGTCCATCGTTCTGTAAAAGAGCGCGTTTTTCCTCTCCTTCGCGATTGCACACAATCGTAAGTTTCTATAAGATTTCCTCCATCTCTTTCACACGAACCTGACTTTCTCAATCGGAGGATCGTTATGAAGCTTTCCCGTGTGTTCGCCTCTGTCGCCATGGCCGCCATGGCCTGCGGTCTCGCCTTCCCCGCCCAGGCCGCCGAGCCCGTCAAAATCGGCGTGTACCTGCCCCTGACCGGCCAGAACGCCTTCGGCGGACAGCTCGAACTTGACGGCATCAAACTTGCCCAGCAGGCCACTCCCAAGGTTCTCGGCCGCGACGTGGAGCTCGTCGTCGTGGACAACAAGTCCGACAAGGTCGAAGCGGCCAACGCCGTGAAACGCCTCGTGGAACGCGACAAGGTTTCCGCCTACATCGGCACCTACGGCTCCTCTCTGGCCATGGCCGGCGGCGAAGTCGGCGAAAAGGCCAAAGTTCCCGGCGTGGGCACCTCCTGCACCAGCCCTCTCGTCACCCAGGGCAAGAAGTACTACTTCCGCGCGTGCTTCATCGACCCCTATCAGGGCGCGGCTGCCGCCTCCTACGCCTACAAAACCCTTGGCATGAAAAAGGCCGCCATTCTCATGGACGTGGCTAACGACTACTCCGTGGGGCTGTGCAGCTTCTTTAAACGCTCCTACAAAAAACTCGGCGGCGAAATCGTGGCCGATATGAAGTATAATTCCGGCGATCAGGACTTCACCGCTCAGCTCACCGAAATCATTAATCAGAAGCCCGACATCGTGTTCATGCCCGCCTACTTCGCCGAAGGCGCCATCATCATGAAGCAGGCCCGCGAACTCGGCGGCACCTTCGTCATGATGGGCGCGGACGCCATGGACAACCCCGACACCATCAAGATCGGCGGCAAGGCCGTGGAAGG
>CALUUX010000048.1 GCA_944324085.1 uncultured Mailhella sp.
GGCAGGCGCCGGCGTTCGGGAACGGTAATGTTTTGACAAGGCGAAAAAAAGGCCCTATCCTCATGCGTTATTTCTACTTTGCTGGAGTCCGTTCATGGCACAGATTCAGGCTATCAAGGGCTTTGCCGACCAGTTTCCGGCGCAGAGCCGTCTTTTTGAGATGATGGAATCCACCGCGCGCGAGGTTTTTCCCCGCTACGGTTTCGGCGAACTTCGCACGCCGCTCATGGAATACACCGACCTTTTCTGCCGCGGCATCGGCACGGAAACCGACGTGGTGCAGAAGGAAATGTACTGCATTCCCGACAGCAAGGGGCGTTCCATGTCCCTGCGTCCCGAGGCCACGGCCGGCGTCATGCGCGCGTACATCGAAAACGGCGTTTACGCCCGCGAATCCGTGAGCAGATTTTTCACCATCGGCCCCATGTTCCGGCATGAACGCCCGCAGAAGGGCCGCATGCGTCAGTTCCATCAGATCAACTGCGAGTGCCTTGGTCCGAGGGAACCCGAGGCCGACGCGGAAATCATCTGCATGATGATGGAATTTCTCGGTAAACTCGGACTGAAGAATCTGACGCTTCAGATCAATTCTCTGGGATGCTCCAGCTGCCGTCCGCAGTATCGCCAGAAACTCCATGACTGGCTGGCCTCTCTGGATCAGAGCAGGCTCTGCGAGGATTGCCGGCGTCGCATGGAAACCAATCCCCTGCGCGTGCTGGACTGCAAGGTGCCGGACTGCAAGGCTCTGACCGCCGACGCGCCCGTGATTCTGGAGAACGAATGTCCCGACTGCCGCGCCCATTTCGAGGCGGTGCTGCGTCATCTCGACGCGGAAAAGGTGCCTTACCAGATCAACCATCGTCTGGTGCGCGGTCTTGACTATTATACCCGCACGACCTGGGAAGTGGTCTCCAACGAGATCGGCTCCCAGGGATCCGTGGCCGGCGGCGGTCGTTACGACGGCCTTGTGGAGCAGCTTGGAGGGCCTTCCGTGCCTGGCATCGGTTTTGCCTGCGGCATGGAGCGTCTGGCTCTTCTGCTGGAAGGCCGCGAACTGCCGGAAATCCGCCCCGATTTTTATGTGGCCGTGCTTGACGATTCCTGCCGCGACGCCGCGTTCGCCCTGGCGCAGAATCTGCGCCGCGAAGGCTTCGCCGGAACCATGGGGTACGAAAGCCGCAGCATGAAGGCCACCATGCGCCAGGCCGGAAAGTCCGGCGCCCGCTTTACGCTCATCATGGGCACCGACGAGCTGGCGTCCGGCAGCGTCATCATTAAAAATATGGAATCTGGCGAGCAGCGTGAAGTGCCCTGCGCCGAAGTGGCCGCCAGCCTGAACGCCGAACAATAAAGAGGAATGGTCATGAGCCAGTTTGAAGAAAACGAAAAGACCGTCGTGGACGTCCAGAAGGAACACGCCCGATACATCAAGCCGCTGGGAGACTGGAAGCGCAGCCATCACTGCAATGACCTGACCATCGCCAACAACGGCGAGAACGTGTGCCTCATGGGTTGGGTGCAGTATCGTCGCGACCACGGCGGCCTCATTTTCGTGGACTTGCGGGACCGTGACGGTCTCACTCAGGTGGTGTTCAGCCCCGAGATCGCTCCCGAAGCCCATAGAGACGCCCATATTCTGCGCAGCGAATACGTCATCGCCGTCAAGGGCCGCGTCCGTCCCCGCCCCGAGGGCATGACCAATCCCAACCTGCACACCGGCGAAATTGAAGTGGTGGTGCTGGAATGGAAGCTGCTCAACACCGCCAAGACCCCGCCCTTCCTTGTGGAAGACCGCACCGACTGCTCCGAATCCGTGCGTCTGCAGTACCGCTATCTGGATCTGCGCCGTCCCGTCATGGCGCATAATCTGCGCGTGCGTCACAACATCGTGAAGGCGTGCCGCAACTATTTGAACGAACTCGACTTTCTTGAAGTCGAAACGCCATACCTCACCAAGTCGACTCCTGAGGGCGCGCGCGACTTTCTCGTGCCCAGCCGTCTTTCTCCTGGCGAATTTTACGCGCTTCCCCAGTCTCCGCAGCAGTTCAAGCAGATGCTCATGATGAGCGGCGTGGACCGCTACTATCAGGTGGCCCGCTGCTTCCGTGACGAAGACCTGCGCGCCGACCGTCAGCCCGAGTTCACGCAGGTGGACATTGAAATGAGCTTCGTGAATGAAGATCAGGTCATGGCCATGGCCGAAGGGCTCATCGCCCGCGTGTTCAAGGAGGCGATCGGCGTGGATATCGAGCTTCCCCTGAAGCGCATGCCTTACGACGAAGCCATGCGCGATTACGGTTCCGACAAGCCCGATACCCGTTTCGATCTCAAACTCAAGGACGTGACCGACGTCGTGCACGGATCCGCCTTCAAGCTCTTCTCCGGCGCGAAGCTGGTGAAGGCTCTGCGCGTGCCCGGCGGCGCGACCATGACCCGCAAGGAAATCGACGAACTCACCGATTTCGTGAAGGGCTTCGGCGCGCAGGGGCTTGCCTGGATCAAGATTCATGAGAACGAATGGCAGTCTCCCATCGCCAAGTTCCTCTCCGATAAGGAAAGAGCCGGCATCGCGGAAATCTGCGGCCTTGAAGTGGGCGACATCGTGTTCTTCCAGGCCGGCGAACCCGGTCTCGTGAACAACGCTCTGGGCAGTCTTCGCGTGAAGCTCGGCAACAAGCTCGGCCTCATTCCCGAAAACGCCTGGAATCTGCTCTGGGTGACGGACTTCCCCCTCTTTGAATACAGCGAAGAAGAACACCGCTGGGTGGCCTGCCATCATCCCTTCACCGCCGCGCAGGATGAAAGCTACGACATCATGCTTTCCGATCCGGCTCGCGCCAAGGCTCGCGCCTATGACATGGTGCTCAACGGCAATGAAATCGGCGGCGGCTCCATCCGTATTCACAATCCCGCCGATCAGACCCGTATGTTCGAAGGACTGGGATTCACCGAAGAGTCCGCCAAGGCGCAGTTCGGCTATTTTATTCAGGCCCTGGATTATGGCACCCCGCCTCACGGCGGCATAGCGTTCGGCCTCGATCGCGTAGCTATGCTGCTGACGGGGGCGTCGTCCATTCGCGACGTCATTGCCTTCCCCAAGAACCAGAAGGCCGCCTGCCTGCTTACCGAAGCTCCGTCCCCCGTGGACAACAAGCAGTTGCGTGAACTGGGCATACGACTGCGTGAAAAGGCGGCGCCCGCTCCCAGCTCTTCCGCGGAGTAACGTATGCTTCGTCCCGTTCTTCAGTATCCCGATCCGCTTCTCGCCAAGGTCAGCGAACCTGTGGTCGAGATAAACGACGAAATCCGCGCCCTCGCTCAGGATTTGCTTGATACGCTCACCACCGTGGGCGGCGTGGGCATCGCCGCGCCGCAAATCGGCGTGCTCAAACGCGTGGTGATCATCGACGTGTCGCAGGAAAAGAACGATCCCGATCTTCCCCAGGAATTCAAGGTGTTCGTCAATCCTGTGATCACCGTGCTCGATCCCAAAGGGCACGAGGAAAACGAAGGTTGCCTTTCCGTGCCTGATCTGCGCGCCAAGGTAAAGCGTCCCCGTCGCGTGGCTCTCGACGCGCTCGATCTCGACGGCAATCCCGTGCATATCGAAGGCGAGGGCTACTACGGAGCCTGCATGCAGCATGAAACCGATCATCTCGACGGCAAGTTGTTCATCGACTATCTCAGCTATCTGAAGCGTTCTCTCTACGATAAGAAAATGCGTAAGGCCAGAAGATAGCCGGAATGGTGTCCGTCGTTTGAATCTTGGAAAGCCCGGGCCGTGAGGTTCGGGCTTTTTCGCGCGCTTCCGTCCGCGTAAGAGAGGGGTCGCTGGACGGAAAAGCGGATAGACCGTACAGTGTTTTCGCGTCTCGAAGCGTTGACGGAAGGTCAATCAGTCGAGGCGGCGTCAAATCACGGAAGGGCGTTTCGACGTCCTTCGTCCGCAGCAAGGGAGCTGTCATGTCGAAACTGCGCATCGTATTCATGGGAACGCCGGATTTTGCGGCGGTCATTCTCAAGGCCGTGGCCGCCTGGGAGGGCGGCGAAGTGGTGGCCGTTTACACCCAGCCGGATCGTCCCGCCGGACGCGGAAAGAAACTGAAGGCGTCCGCCGCCAAGGAACTTGCACTGGAGCTTGGTCTGCCCGTGTACCAGCCCCGCAATTTTCGGGATGACGCCGATGTGCGGACGCTTGCCGAGCTGCGTCCCGACGTGCTTGTGGTGGCGGCCTACGGTCTGCTGCTGCCGCAGCGCGTGCTCGACATCCCCAGGCTGGGCCCGTACAACGTGCACGGCTCTCTGCTTCCGCAGTATCGCGGAGCCGCGCCCATCCAGCGCGCCGTCATGAACGGCGACGCCATTTCCGGCGTGACCATCATGAAGATGGAGGCCGGTCTGGATTCCGGACCCATGCTTTTGCAGCAGGCCGTAAGCATAGAGCCGGAGGATACGGCGGGCACGCTGTTCGACACGCTGGCCGAGCACGGCGCAAGGCTCATGGTGGGCGCGCTGGGCATGATAGCCGAGGGAAGGGCGGCTTTTGTTCCGCAGAACGAGGAACTCGTGACGCATGCGGCCAAGATCGCCGCGGACGAGGAATATATCGACTGGAACAGGGACGCGAAAGCAGTGCATAACGTCATTCGCGGACTCACGCCCGCGCCGGGAGCGAAAACCGTGCTTCGCGTCGAGGGCCGGGAACCCGTGACGATTCGTCTGGAACCGGGACAGCCCGTGGAGGCGACGCCGGACGCCGCGCCCGGAACCCTGATGGGCATGGACGGCGACGCTTTGCTGGTGGCCTGCGGCTCCGGAGCGTACCGGATCACTCGTCTTCGTCCGGCGGGCAAGTCTACCATGAGCGCGACGGATTTTCGCAACGGTCGATTGCGCGGTTTGCCGGAACCATACGGCGTGATGAGCGGAAAAATCGACTAAAAACCGAAAAACGCCCCAGAATCCATTTTAAGGCGTGAAAACGCCGCATCGTGAGCTCATGGTCGAAAAAAGAAAAAAAACGTCTCAAAACGCGGTCGTTTCAGGGGCCCGGCAGGCGGCTCTGGAAATTTTGAGTCAGCTTTTCCGTCGTCCGGAGGACGCGACGCCTCTTCCCGTGATTATGGCCCGCGCTGGAGCCTCGCTGGACGGCAGAGAGGCGGCGCGGCTTTCCGAACTGACGTACGGCGTGCTGCGACGTCACGCCGCCCTTGACGCCGCGTTGGCGGGGTTTCTGAAAAAGCCCGAAGCGTTGTCGTTTCAGGTCCGCATGCTTCTGAGGCTTGGAGCCTATGAGATACTGTTCATGGACGGCGTGCCGGCCCGGGCTACGGTCAACGAGCTGGTCAATCTGGCGCGGCGACGTTTCGGACAGGGGCTTGGCGGTCTAGTTAACGGCGTGCTCCGCGCCGTGGATAGGGAGTCCGAGACCTTGCGGCGCGCGGCGCGCGAGAAGGAAACGCTGCTGGAACAAGGCGGGCTCGGCGCGGAAGGCATGGCGGAGGCGTCTTCTCTGCCGCTTTGGCTCATCTCGTTGTGGACAGAGCAGTACGGAGTCGGGCAAGCCAGCCGCTTTGCGGCCAACGCCTTGGCGCATCCCGCGCCGTGCTGGCGGGTGAACATGGCCAAAGCGGGGGGCGGAACGCTGGTTGAACGCTGGGTTGAACGAGGTTACGTCCCCGTGGGCAAGGGAGGATTTTCTTCCCAGGGGCTGGAAAGGAACAGACCGGAGGAAGAGAGCGAGCGCGACGCCCTGGCTTCTTTGGAGCGACAGGGCGATTTGACGCGTCAGGGAGCCACGTCTCAGCTTGCGGTTGAATATCTGGCTTCGTGGATTCGCGCGGAGAAGACGCTGGCGGACGCTCCGTTGTGGGACGCCTGCTGTGGACGTGGCGGCAAGACGACCGCTCTTCTGGAGAAGGGCGTTCATGTGGCTCTCGCCAGCGAACCGGCGTCGTTCAGACTGGAAGAGCTGAAGAGCGCGCTAGAGCGTCTCGGTTTGCCGCAACCGCAGCTCCGCTGCTCGCCAGCGCAGGAGGGAGATGCGCCTTTTCCATTGATATTATTGGATGTTCCTTGCAGCGGGACGGGCACGTTGGCAAGAAACGCAGAGCTTCGTCTGCGTCTTTCGCCGGAAAGACTTGCCGAAGCCGTTCGTCTTCAGGCTGATATTCTCCATCACGCGTGGGACAAACTTCTGCCCGGCGGCGCGCTTTTTTATGTGACCTGCGCTCTGAACCGAGAGGAAAACGAAGGTCAGATAGCCCGATTTCTCGAAGGGCGAGAGGACGTTCGTCTGGAGGAGGAACGGGCCTTTCTTCCCGTTTTTCCCGGGCAGGATGCCTTGTTCCTGGCCATACTTCGCAAGGAGGCGTAATCGGCGTTTCAGAAGACGGCGGCGTGAAGCGCGGACATTGTTTCAGGCTGAAAAGAGAGGCGGAAAACCTGAGTCTGTTTTCCGTCTCTTTATTTTAAGAGATGCGCGGAGCTTGTTCATGCGTTCATGCCGTGGAACGAAGCATGGAGACAGGTCTTGCGGAAGGATGGTGGGAGTCGTGGACGGCAAGCAGCGATCCGCGGGGCGATGGCAACCGAGTTCAGGCCAGGCTCGTCGGCGCCATGAAAAGGGCAGAGCCGACAAGGCGTCGACGTCTGCCCTTGAATGTGGAGAGACAGGTAAAGCGTTATTGATCGTGGCGCAGTCCCAGCAGGGAGAGAATTCGAGCCAGTTCTTCGGGGCTGGCATAGGGAATTTGTATGCGTCCCTGTTGTTCGGTTCCGCTGATGGTGGCCTTGGTGCCGCTGTTCTGTCTCAGAAGCGTTTGCAGGTCTTTGAGCGTTTGCGGCTTCGGCGCGCGGGAGTGGCGGGCGACGGGCGTTTCCTTGGGGGAGAGTTTATCTGGCAGTTTTCCGGAGCGTTTGCAGGTGTCGGCGGCGGCTTCCGCTTCGCGGACGGAAAGGCGATGCGCCAGAATGGCGGCGTAGAGTTGTTCGCGCAGCGTGAGGTCGGCGACGGAGAGCAGAGCGCGGGCGTGTCCGGCGCTGATGTCGCCTTTGGCCAGTCCGTCCCTCATGGGAGCGGAGAGTTGAAGGAGGCGCAGCGCGTTGGCGACGGCCGAGCGGCTTTTTCCCAGCTGTTCCGCGAGAGCTTCCTGACTCAGACCGTGCGCTTCGCGCAGGGCCTGGAGAGCTTCGGCTTCTTCCATGGGGTTGAGGTCTTCACGCTGAAGGTTCTCCACGAGAGCCACGGTCATGGCTTCTTTGTCGGTGTATTCCGTGACGATGACGGGCACTTCGGTGAGTCCGGCCATGCGGGCGGCCCGCCAGCGTCGTTCTCCGGCCACGATTTCGTATCGCTGAGGCATGCCGGGCAGCAGGCGAACCAGCAGCGGTTGGATGACGCCCTGATTTTTTATGGATACGGCCAGTTCCGCAAGCGCGTTGCCTTCAAAACGTTTTCTGGGCTGGTGTTTGCCGGGAACGAGCTGGGAGAGCGCCAGTTTTCTTGGTTCGTCATTGGCGTTTTCCGAAGCGGAGCTGAGCAGAGAGCTGAGACCTCGGCCAAGGCCGCGTTCAGGGATATTCATGGGGCCTCCATGCGCTGAAAGTGTTTACCGGCGTCCGCTCCGCCCGACAAAAGAGTGGCGGGGAAAGCGGGAGGGAACATGACGGGCGGCGTCGGACAATGATGTGTGGAGCGGCGATGGGGAAATCGACTTGGTCGCGGAGCTTGTCCTGCGGGACGAGGCGTTCCCGTTCGTCATGATTGTTCTGGTCAGGGCTGAGCTGTTTTGTGCACGACTTCGCGCGCAAGTTCCAGATAGGCTTCCGCTCCTTTGGATTTGATGTCGTAATGGAGGATGGATTTTCCGTAGCTGGGGGCTTCGGAAAGGCGCACGTTTCTGGGGATGACGGTTTTGAACATGTGATTGGGAAAGCAGCGTTCCGCCTCCGCCTTCACTTGTCGCGCCAGTTTATTGCGGGAGTCGTACATGGTGAGCAACACGCCCAGAATTTGCAATTCCTTGTTGAGACGTTTTCGCACCTGCTCGTAGGTGTGCAGCAGCTTGACGATGCCTTCCAGCGCGAAGAACTCACACTGCAGGGGAATGAGAATTTCGTGGGCGGCGCAGAGCGTGTTGATGGTGATGAGGCCGAGGGAAGGGGGACAGTCGATAATGATATAGTCGTAGTTGTCGGCCACTTGACTGAGAAGATCGGCAAGGTAAAATTCCCGGGCCATCTTATCCACGAGTTCGATTTCGATGCCGACGAGATCCGTGGAAGACGGAAGCAGAGAGAGGTAGGGGGTCGCCGTAGGGAGCAGCGTTTCTTCCAGCGACGATGTGCCGCAAAGCGCGGTGTAAAGATTGCGCGAGAGGTTCTGCTGATCGAACCCGAGAGAACTGGTGGAATTCGCCTGAGGATCGCAATCCACCAGAAGAACGCGATTTTCCATAATAGCCAGAGAGGCGGAAAGGTTGACAGACGTGGTAGTTTTGCCCACGCCGCCTTTCTGGTTGGCGACGGCAATGATTCTGGCCAAAATTAAAGCTCCTTTCCCGATTTCTTTCTTTACATAAACGTAGGCATGGGGAAATGCAAGGAGTGTTTCACGTGAAACAATGTCGGCGTCTTTGCGTATGTTTCACGTGAAACATGGGAAAGAAACGTGGACCTTGAGAATCGTCGCAAGACCAGAGGCGTTTTGTCCTAACATAGAAGAATGATTTCAAGTTGATGGCGAGACGTTTTCGTCGCCTCGGCAGAAATTCTTGGGAATTGTGTTTGAAAAGAGCCTCCATAACGTTTAGCCATGCCGGAACGATAGGGGAGAGACCCGACGTCATATTTTTTAATGGTTTTCGCGTGCTTTTGTTCGGGGGACGTCCACGGTTATCCTGTCTGCCTGCCCGGAGCGTCAATATGGAGCTTGCGGAGCCTGGTTGCGTGCACTTTGAAAAAAAGGGCGAACGCATGACGTTCGCCCTGTAAAGGAAAAAGTGGACGGCGGGATACCTGAACGATGGGGCTGAACGCGGCGTCGCGAAACGCGAGCGCGTCCAGTGTTTTTTTTCATCGATGGTATCAGTGCCCCGTGATGTTGTATTTTTTCAGCTTGTACTGCATGAGACTGCGGGATATGCCGAGCAGTTCGGCGGCGTGCGCCTGAACGAAATCGGCGCGAACGAGAGCGCGCTTGATGAGCGCGGCTTCAATTCTGTCCAGCGTGTCCGCCAGATTAAGCTCCACGGGCAGAAGATCCACCGCGCTTTTGAACTGGGATTCCTCGCCGCGGATTTCCGGGGGAAGATCTTCCACTCCAATGACGGGGCCGGGCACCATGACCATGCAGCCTTCCAGCACGTTCTGAAGCTGACGGATGTTTCCGGGCCATTCATATCCTGTCAGATAGTTTTGCGCCTCGGTGTTGAAGCTCTTGGCGGGAATGCCGTTGTCCTCGGCTATCTTTTCCGTGAAATGGGCGATGAGCAGGGGAATGTCCTCCCGACGTTCCCGAAGCGGCGGAATGTGAATCTGCACCACGTTGAGGCGGTAGAACAGGTCTTCGCGGAAGGTGCCTTCCTCCACCATTTTGGCGAGATCGCGGTTGGTGGCCGCCACCACGCGAATATCCACGCTGATGGGTTCAGTGCCGCCCACGCGTTCGAACACGCGTTCCTGCAACACGCGCAACAGCTTGACCTGAAGGTCCATGCTGAGTTCGCCGACTTCGTCAAGGAACAGCGTGCCGTGATCGGCCTGTTCGAAGCGTCCGCGGCGCGTGGCCACGGCTCCGGTGAAGGATCCTTTTTCGTGACCGAAAAGTTCGCTTTCCAGCACGCCGGAGTTGAAGGCCATGCAGTTCACCGAAACGAAGGGGCCTTCCTTGCGGGGAGAACTGAAGTGGATGGCGCGGGCTACGAGTTCTTTGCCGGTTCCCGATTCGCCGGTGATGAGCACCGTGGAGCGGCTGACGGCCACTCTGTCCACAATGGAGAGCGTGTTTCGTATGGCCTTGGATTTGCCGATGATGTGATGGGTGCGGTACCGTTCTTCCAGGGATTCCTGGAGCAGTTTGTATTGACGGTGCGCCTTGGAGAGTTCCACGGCGTTGTGCACGGAAAGCAGCAGTTCGTCGTTGGCGAACGGCTTGGTGATGTAGTCGAAGGCCCCGTAGCGCATGGCTTCTACCGCGCTTTCAATGCTTCCGAAGGCCGTCATGATGAGCACCGGAAGATCGGGCCAGGATTTTTTGATGCGCTGAAGCACTTCCTTGCCGGTGAGTTTCGGCATTTTCATGTCGGTGATGACCACGTCGACTTCCGATTCGTCCAGGAAATGCAGCGCCATTTCCGGATCGTTGAGGGCCGTCACCTCGTAGCCTGCGTCTTTGAGCAGAGCCTCCATGACGACAAGATAGTTTTTTTCGTCGTCGATGACGAGAATGTGGGAGATATCACTCATGGGTGTTTCCTTGTTCGTCCTCGGGCTTCCGCGCGGGGAAGCTGATGGTGATGAGCGCGCCGCCCTGGGGCGCGTTGGACAGTTTCATGCGGCCGCCGTGGGAGTCAATGATGGCCTGCACGATGGGCAGTCCCAGACCGGTGCCGTTGTCCTTGGTGGTGAAAAACGGATCCATGGCTTTGTTCAGCGCGTCTTCGCTGAACCCTGGACCGGTGTCGCGGAATGTCAGCGTGACTCTTCCGTCGGAGGGCAGGGAACTTTCGATGAAAATCTGTCCCGGTCCGCGCATGGCCTGCTGAGCGTTGGCGAGAATGTTGTAGAAGGCGCGGTAGAGCAGATCGGCGTCCCCGAGCACGGTGACGTCTGAAGGGATGCTGGCGTGCATCTCCACGCCCTGGCGCTGAAATTCTCCGCCGAGGAAGGCCATGGCCTTGTTGAGAACGTCCTGAATGTTGACGACGTCCTGTCTCGGCTGACGCGGACGGGCGTAGTCCAGAAAGTCGTTCACCGTCGTGCCCAGACGACAGGATTCGTCGTAAATGGCGGAGAGCATGGCCTGCGTGGTGGCGTCTTCCGTCTTGTGGCGGCGGATGAGAAATTCCGAACTGGAACGGATGATGCCCAGCGGATTTCTGATTTCATGGGCGATGGAAGCCACCATGCGGCCCATGCTGGCCAGCTTTTCCGCCTGATGAAGCTGCGCTTCGAGCTGACGGTTTCTGGCCATGCGGCGGCTCAGCGTGTGTTCGGCCTTGCGAGCTACGAAGTGCAGCAGGAAAAACAGGATCAGCGTGGAGATGAGAAAGCCCGTGATGATGAGCCACTGGGAGCGAATGGTGCCGCGATACTGCGGCGTCATGTCCTGCACGATTTCCAGCACGCCCAGAACGGGGACGGGCTGACCATGCAGGCGCAGACCCTGAAAATCGGCGTCTACCGTGAGGGGAAAGACGGTGCGGAGCAGAAACGTGCCGTTTTCGAGATGCGGCGTGACCAGGGCCTGAGCGTAGGGAATGGAGGACAGCACGTCAAAATGATGAGGCTTGCCTTCGAACACCAGCGGAATGCCCGCGGTGTACATGTCGGTGCGGCGCACTTCTTTCGGGTCCGTGGAGTAAAGAATGGTGTAGTGGTCGTCGAAAAGGCGCACGCTTTCCAGCTGAAGGCCGTGCAGCTGGGACTGAATGACGTCGTCGAGCAGCTTGTACTGCGCCGGATTGGAAAGAGCGACGCGGCCCGACGCATAGGTGACGGGCAGGGTGAATTTGCGGAATATCTGACGATTGATGTTGTCCGCGAGCAGCAGCGCGTACTCCTCCTGGCTTTCCAGCATGGAGCGGTTCATGGTGCTGCCGATGAAAAGCGTGAGGATGACGCTGGAAATGAGGATCAGCACCAGCGATATGTAGGAAAAGAACTTGGCCAGATTGAACGGAAGTTTGTTTTCTGCGCCGTTCTGACTTGCGTCATCCATGGGGAGTACCTTCAGAGGCTGCGGAGGGAAATCGAAAAAAGGGCGTTTTCCGAAGAAAGGAGGGGAGGTGTTTCCTCCCCTCCCTCCGGATCGCGCGAAAGTCGCGGTAAGGAACCGCGCGGTTTGGACGGACGGCGTTCGTCGATACCGTCTGTCCAGACCGCATGGCGATGCGGCTGCGTCCTGGAGCGTCCCGGCCGGGCCTAGAATTCCATGTTTTCCGAAGGAATGGCGGTGAACATGGCCAGTCTGGCCGCGTCTTCTTCGGAGCCGGGCATGCCGAGTCTGGCCCGGGCCAGCTTTTTGCCGTTTTCCACGGCGGGCTGATCCACGGGGTTGATGCCCATGAGCCAGCCGGTGAAGATGGTGGCGGCTTCCAGAAGCATCATCATCTTGCCTGCGGAGAACGCGCTTTCGTCGGGCATGTCGAGGTGCACGACGGGCACGTCCTTCTGCGCCAGCGTGGCGCGGGTGGCAAGGGTTTCGGCGTCGAGGATGTCGCCGAAGGTGTGTCCTTTCAGGTACTGCCACTGTTCCGGCAGTTTGGCGGGCATGGGCAGCAATTCCTTGTTGGCGGGCGTACTCACGAACAGGCAGATTTTATCTTTCTGTCCGTCGAGGAACATCTGGAGCAAGGAGTGCTGATCGGTAACTCCCGTGGCGGGAATGGGCATGGTGCCCTTGCCGTCTTTGCCCAGACTTTCGGCCCAGAGCTGACAGAACCATGGGCCGAACGTGGACCACGCGGGAATGTAGCAGAAGTAGATGACCTGACTCTTGCCCGCTTCGGACATCTGATAGGCCCAGCGGGCGAGCTTCCATGCCGGATGTTCGAGAAGCGCGTCGGGGTTTTCGGCCAGCGGACGTCCCACGGAAATGGCTCCCTGGATAAGGCCCTTCCAGTCCATGCCGAGGAAGACGGCGGGCACCATGCCTACGGCGGAAAGCACGGAGTAGCGGCCGCCGAGATTGTCGGGCACGGGCAGGGAGCGCAGGGCGTACTTGTCCACTTCGTCGCGCAGGAAGCCCTTGTTGGCGTCGGTTACGATGAAAAGATGTTCCTGCCATGTGCCGGGGAGTTTGGCCTGCAGCCAGGGCAGCACAAGGAGATACTGCGCGATGGTTTCAATGGTGCCGCCGGATTTGCTGACGACCACGACCAGCGTGTCTTCGGGAACCAGCTTGTCGAGAACCTCCTGCAACCATTCGGGATGCACGTTGTCGGCTATCCACAGGCTGGGGCCGTCGTAGTTCGGACGATCCTGCCCCGGAGCGAAGGCGCGCTGAAGGGCGCGGGGACCAAGCGCGGAACCGCCGATGCCAAGCAGCAGCATGTGCTTGAAGCTCCTCAAAAATTCTTCATGGATTTCAAGCTGATGAATGAGATCTTCCGCAAAGGGAAGGGCCAGGAAAGGCAGAACCGGCAATTCCTGCTTCAGTCTGTCAATGAACCGGGAATCATCGGAGGGGCGGTCGGTGACGCCGCCAAGCCAAGCGTGGGCCCAATCGAGTTTCGCCTGAGTCATAAACACACCATCCGTAAAGAGGTTTAGTTGTACAGGGCTTCTTTGATGCGACGCAGCGCGTCCATGAGCACGTCATCGGAAACGGCGTAGGAAAGACGGATGCAGTTCGGATCGCCGAAGGCTTCGCCGGGCACGCAGGCCACGCGGGCCTTTTCCAGCAGATGGGCGCAGACGGCTTCGCCGTTGGGCATTTCCGGCGTGAACAGCGCGCTCACGTCGGGGAAGAGGTAGAAGGCTCCGCCCGGGCGGCGGCAGACGACGCCCGGCCAGGTGGAGATTTCGGCCATGGCTTTGTCGCGGCGGCGCAGGAAGGAAAGACGCATTTCTTCCACGCAGTCGTAGGGACCGTCCAGCGCGGCCACGGCGGCTTTCTGAGCGATGGAGCACATGTGGGAGGTCATCTGGCCCTGAAGTTTGGAACACTGTTTGATGAGTTCTTCATGGCCGAGCGTGTATCCCACGCGCCAGCCGGGCATGGAGAACGCCTTGGACAGGCCGTTGAGAATGGCGATTTTTTCGGGGAATTTTTCCCACCAGTGCGACGCGCTTACCGGCTTTCCGTCATAGACGAGCTGATCGTAGATTTCGTCGGCGAGCACGAAAATATCGTGATCGAAGCACCATTGCACCAGGGCGTCCACTTCTTCCTGCGAGTAGGCGACGCCCGTGGGGTTGGAGGGCGTGTTGAGAATCATCATGCGGGTTCTGGGCGTGAGGGCCTTTTCGAGGTCGGAGGGGTCGATGCGGAAACCGCGGGAGGAGTCCGACTTCACGAGCACGGGATTGCCGCCGGCGATGCGGATAAGATCGGGATAGCTGGTCCAGTACGGGCAGGGCAGGAGCACGTCGTCGCCGTCATTGAGGAGCACGAACAGTGTGTTGGCCAGCGACTGCTTGCCGCCGGTGGTGAGAATCACGTTTTCCGGTTTCGCCGTAACCTGATACTGACGCTGAAAATAATGGCAGACCGCCTTGCGGGCATCCATGATGCCGGGAACAGGGGTGTATTTGGTGAAGTTTTCGTCGATGGCCTTCTTGGCGGCCTCACAGATATGGAGAGGCGTGGGAGCATCGGGTTCGCCCACGGCCAGACTGGTGACGGCTATGCCGCGGGCCTTCAGGTCGAGGGCCTTGGCATTGATGGCAAGGGTGGCGGAGGGCTTGATCCTTTTCATTCTCTCGGCAAAGTTCATGGTTGCGCTTCCTGGTTGATATGAGCGATAAAAGGCCTGACGGTCACGCTAAACTCTATCAAGTTCACGGATGCCTGTAAATTGATGTTTGGCGCGGAAAAGGCCCGGCGACGGATCTGGAAAGGTTTTTCCGCCGCAACGACTGTCGGAAGGGCGCGCCGCGCCGCTCGTAAAAGGAACAACGCCATGGAAACGCCGCTTCTTACCTATCCCGAAGGTTGTCGCGTGGGTCGTTTTCTGCGGAGGGAAAAGCGTTTTTTTGTCTTTGCGGAGCTGGACGGGCGCGAAGTCGTGGCCCACACCAACAATACGGGCACGATGCTCGGCCTTCTGCGGCCCGGCGCGCCCGTGCTGTTGTCGCCCGCGAAGGATCCCGCGCGGAAGCTGAAATGGACGGTGGAGGCCTTGGGACAGCCGGAAGGAGACGGTTTTTTCTGGGTGGGGGTGAACACGTCCGCGCCCAATCGACTTTTGGAAGCCATGTTTCGGGCCGGTCTTCTTTCATGGGCCGGCGGCTACGACCGGCTGAAACGCGAGGCCGTCAACGGCGAGAGCCGGCTGGACGGGCTTCTGACGGGGCCGTCGTTGCCGGATCTCTGGGTGGAGTGCAAGAACGTGACGTTGGTGGAAGACGATGTGGCGGCGTTTCCCGACGCCGTGACCGCCAGGGGAGCGAAGCACCTGCGGACGCTCATGCGTTTGAAGGCGGAAGGCGGCCGGGCCGCCATGCTGTATCTGATACAGCGTCCGGACGGGCGTTGTTTCGACGCGGCCGACTATGTGGATCCGGACTACGCAAAAGCGTTGCGCGAAGCCGTCGGGGCCGGTGTGGAGGTGTATCCCACGGTGGTGCTCGTTCGGGAAGACGGTCTGTATTATGGCGGCGCGTTGCCGTATCGCGGGGCGTAGTCCGGCGCGCCTGACCGTTCGTCCGCCGGAAGGAGGAAAGCGATGTTCAGAAATGTGGTGATGGTCGCGCTGGCGGCGGCGTGCGTGTTTCTGGCCGTGAGTCGATATACGGAAAAAAAGGCGTGGGAAGAAGCGGAAATAAGCCCCGCCGAATACGGTGGTCTGCTGGCCTTGCGCGAGCTGTACTCTCCCGGCGATTATCGGGAGAAGGTTTTGCCGCTTTTGCGCGACGCCTTTGTGGACGGCAAGGTGACCAGAGCCCGTTTGGACGAGCTTGGCAAGCGTCTGCGCGGCGCAGGGGAACGGACGCTGGACGCCTTGAAGGAGGATCGCGCGCGCGACCGCGTGGCGCGAGCCTGGGATGACGCCAGGGAAGGCGCGGCGGAACTCGGCGAGACTCTCGGCCGTCGGATGGAAGAAGCCATGCGCGGCTTGGGCGACGCCGTGGAGGGACTGACGCCTAGGCGCGCTCCAGAACCGGCTCCCCGCGGTGACGGCCGCGTGGAACTTTAGAGGTGAAAACGCGTCCGCTTCGTCGTGGGCTTGGGTGAGCGCGGCGGAGCAAAGAAGAACGACGACGCTTTCCGAAGAAAACGTCGCCCGAGTCCGATTTGCGGCGTCGTGTCACCGGGCTAATAGCCGGCGGCGAGGCCGTCGCCTCGAGGGTCGGTCGCGCCCTGCATCACGCCGGTGTCGGGTCGGATGAGAATGGCGCCGGCGTGCCCCATGGCGTCGGTGAAGGATTCCACCGTTTTGACGGGATGCCCGCGCCGAGCGAGTTCTTCGATCACGGCGGCGGGAATGCGTCCTTCCAGTTTTACGTCGTTGGAAGCGGCTCCCCAGGTTCTGCCGTAGAGCCAGCGCGGCGCGGTGACGGCTTCCTGCGGCGTCATGCCGAAATCCACCACGCGCGTCAGTATGGCGGCCTGCGTCTGCGGTTGGCCTTCGCCGCCCATGGTGCCGTAAACGAGGAAAGGCTTGCCGTTTTTGAGAAGCATGGCAGGGTTCAGCGTGTGAAAGGTGCGCTTGCCCGGTTCCAGACGGTTGACGTGCTTCGGATCCAGGGAGAAGAAACTGCCTCTGTTCTGGAGGAGCACGCCCGTGCCTTCCGCCACAATGCCGGAACCGAAGTCATGGTAGACGCTCTGGATGAGGGAGACGGCGTTGCCGTCCTTGTCCGTCACGCCGAGCCAGACGGTGTCGCCCTTGGGATCGAGGGGAGCTTTCGGGCCGGCCGCCTTGGCCATGTCGATGTGGGCGGCCTGTTCTTTGCCGTGGGCTTCGGAAAGCAGCCTGTCCAGAGGGATGGACACAAAAGCCGGGTCGGACAGGTATTTGTCGCGGTCGAGAAAGGCCTCTTTGGTGGCTTCAATGAGCGCGTGGTAGTAGTCCGCGCTGCCTTCGCCCATGGCTTTCACGTCGAAATTATTAAGAATGTTCAGGATCTCAAGGGAAGCCATGCCCTGCGTGTTCGGCGGAAGATTGCAGGCCTTGAAGCCCCGATAGTTCACGCTGATGGGCGTGACCCAGTCCGCTTTGTGCGACGCGAAATCTTTCAAGGTGAGCAGTCCGCCGTGTTCTTGCAGATCGGCCACGATGCGCTTCGCGACGCTGCCTTTATAAAATTCGTCGGCTCCCTTTTCCGCGATGAGGGAGAGCGTGGCGGCCAGATCGGGCTGACGGAACACGTCGCCTTCGGCGAGCGGCGCGCCGTTGTTCAGAAATACGCGGGCGAATTCCGGGAAACGCTGAAGATCGCGGAATTCCTTGTCCGAAGGATCGGCGTCTGTCGCGCTCCAGAGCGCGAGAGAGGTGCTTACCGGAAAACCGTCCTTCGCGTAGGAGACGGCCGAGGCGAAAAGCTCTTTCCACGGCATGGACGTGTTGAGGGCGGAACGGCTGTAGCGATAGGCCTCATCCCAGCCGGAGACCGCGCCTGGCACGGTATTGGCGGCCAGATAGCCGCGAGAGGGAATGGCTTTCAGCCCTCTGGAGGCGTAGAAGTCCATGGTGGCCTTGGAACCGGCCCTTCCGCTGGCGTTCAGCCCTTTGAGTTCGCCTGTTTTCGCGTTGTAGATGAGCCAGAAGTTGTCGCCGCCGGGCGTGCACATCTGGGGATAGACCACCGCCAGCGTGATGGCCGTGGCTATGGCGGCGTCCACGGCGTTTCCGCCCCGGCGAAGGACGTCAAGGCCGGCCTGCGTGGCCAGATAGTTGGGCGAGGTTACCATGCCGCGCGTGGCCAGAGGATTGACGCTCTGGGACACGGTGGCGCAATAGGACGTTTTTTCCATGGCTGCTCCGTCGCGGGGAACGGAGAGCGCGGCGCACAGAGCCGCGACGCCGAGAACTCCCGCTTTTTGAAAAAGGGTTCATGCGAGTTCCTAGGGTAGAGTTTTATGGAAGTTTGTCCATGGAGGACATCGCATGTATCCTTCTGCAAAGGACGTGCCGAACCATTTTCATGTCCTATCTCGGCATATTGCTGAAAAGTATCTTTTTGGGGGGATTGAGAGCCGATTCTTTTTGGGCTCGGAGGAATTTCGCGGCGCGTCGTTTCGGCGCAAAAACGTTCCGGACCTTTGAACGCGGAGCGGGGGCGCGTGGACAAAAAAAGACCCGGCGAAGCCGGGTCTTTGCGAGGAGCGTTCGGGCCTCGTTGAGGCTCGACGTTTGAGAAGTCAGGACTGGCTTTCGTCCAGTTCCCTCGTGTACCGGCACTTGGGATTGGGACAGGCGATGTGCCGGCCGCGCGCTCTGGTGGTTTTGATGACCAGAATGGGAGAATGGCATTCAGGACAGGTTTCCGCCACGGGCCAGTCCCACACGGCGTAGTCGCATTCGGGATACCTGTCGCAGGAGTAGAACAGTTTTCCCTTGCGGGAGCTCTTTTCCACCAGCGTGCCCTTGCCGCACTTGGGGCACGCAACGCCCGTGGAGAAAGGCGCGGCGTAGTCGCATTCGGGATATCTCGAGCAGCTCAGGAAGCGGCTTCCCGTGCGAGACTGCTTGAGAATGACGTCGGCGCCGCATTTGGGGCAGGTGCCCACTTTCCGATGTTCTTCCTTCGGCCGTTCCTGGGGGATGATGCGCCCTTTTTCGTCGCGGGTGAAATTAGTGGTGTATCGACATTCGGGATATCCGGTGCAGGCGAGGAATTCGCCGCTTTTGCCGAATTTGACCACCAGAGGTTTGCCGCATTCCGGACAAGGCACGTCGGTGGTGAGTCCGCCCTTGACGGGAGCCATGTTCTTGGCTGCGGCTTCCAGCGTGGGATTGAAGTCTTTGGAAAAGTCCTTCATGAGATCCACCCAGCCGAGTTCGCCGTCAGCCACTTTGTCGAGATTGTTTTCCATTTCGGCGGTGAAGCCTACGTCCATGAGTCTGGCGAAATGATCGCGCAGCTGCGAGCAGACCACTTTGCCCAGATCGGTGGGGGCGAAATGTTTGTCTTCCAGGCGGACGTATTCGCGGTCTTCGATGGTGGAAATGATGGTGGCGTAGGTGGAAGGTCTGCCGATGCCGCGTTCTTCCAGTTCGCGGACGAGCGAGGCTTCGGTATAGCGCGGCGCGGGCTGGGTGAATTTCTGTTCCTTTTCCAGCTTCTGCAGCGTGACGACTTCTCCTTCGCGCAGGGCGGGCAGCGCGGCTTCTTCTTCCTCGACGGAACGGGGCATGACGGCCAGAAAACCGGGGAAGAGCAGGCGTTCGCCCTTGGCTTTCCAGAGGCCGGGGCCGCAGGTCAGCGCGACGGACGTGTCGTGATAGGTGGCGGCGGCCATCTGCGACGCCACGAAACGGCACCAGATGAGATTGTACAGCCGATACTGATCTGGCGAGAGGAATTCCTTCACGTCCTGCGGCGTGAGAGCGACGTCGACGGGGCGTATGGCTTCGTGGGCGTCCTGCGCGGAGGTTTTTCCCTTGAAGGAGCGGCCCTTGCCGCCGGGAGCCATGTAGTCCTTGCCGAACTGGCGTTCTATGTATTCGGCCGCGCTCTGCTTGGCTTCCTCGGCGATGCGGACGGAGTCGGTGCGCATGTAGGTGATGAGCGCGGTCGTGCCGCGTTCGCCGAGTTCGATGCCTTCATAGAGACGCTGGGCCGTGGCCATGGTGCGCTTGGAGGTGAAGCCTATGCGCTGGTTGGCGGTCTGCTGAAGCGTGGAGGTGGTAAAGGGGGGCAGAGGATTGCGGGAACGTTCCTTTTCTTCCACCTGCGAGACCACGAAGGGCTGTCCGGCCATGGCCTGTTCCATGGCGTCGGCCGCGGCCTTGCTGGCGATGAGTATTTTGCGCGCGCTTTTTTCCTTGCCGTCGCCGCCGGAGAGTTCCTTGAGCGTTTTGGCGAAATTCGCTTCTATCTTGGCGAGCTCGGCCTTGAACGACGGGGGCGTGGCGCCGGCGAGCAGGGCGCGGAAGGTCCAGAATTCTTCAGGCACGAAGGCGAGTCGTTCCTCTTCGCGCTCCACGATGAGGCGAAGGGCCACCGACTGCACGCGTCCGGCGGAGATGCCGCGCTTTACGGTTTTCCACAGCAGGGGAGAGATTTTGTACCCCACGAGCCGGTCGAGCACGCGTCGGGCCTGCTGCGCGTCGAACAGATTGGGATTGATGTCGTGTGGATGTTCCAGCGCGTTCTTGACGGCGCGAGCCGTGATTTCGTTGAACTGGATGCGCTTGATGTTCTTGGCCTTGTTCTTGATGACTTCGGCGATGTGCCAGGCTATGGCTTCCCCTTCGCGGTCGGGGTCGGGCGCGAGATAGACGGTGTCGGCTTTGGAAGCGGCCTCCTGCAGGTCGCGGACGACTTTTTCCTTACCCTTGATGATTTCGTAGTGGGGGGCAAAGTCGTGGGCCTCATCCACGCCGATTTCTCTGGTGGGCAGATCGCGTATATGGCCTACGCTGGCCTGCACCATGTATTTGTTTCCCAGAAATTTCTTGATGGTCTTCACCTTGGCCGGTGATTCCACGATAATCAGATCCTTGCCCATATTTCGCTCACAAGTAGGAATTTCAGAAGGAGGACGGACTCCGTCGTCAAGGAACATACGTTAAAAGGGGGGTGCGTCAAGTACCGGACGGCGCAAAAGGCGCATTTATCCCTTCCCGCGCAGGGATTTTCGGGAAACAGAGCGCGATTTGGCGTTCGTCGCCGCGACAAGATCAGCAGAGATCGGCCTGATCGGCGTTTCTGTCGAAGACGACGCGCCCGGGGCCGAGGCCGAGCTCGAGCCAGCGTTCTTTCAGCGAACCGCGGTCGCCGTACAGAAATCCCTGGCAGGATCGCGGCAGAAGGAGCCGGCGGGGCGTCCGTCCGAGTCGCGCGACGGCGTCGGTCGCGGCGGTGAGGAGAGCCTGGGCCTGAATCATGGCTCCGAGCGCGGGATGGCGCGGACCGGCCAGAAGGGACGCGTCGAAAGCCGGCTCCGGCGCTACGGAAAGCCGGATGACGGGCACGTCGGCCTGCCATGCGAGGTTCAGGGCCTCGCCCAGCGCGCGCACGGTTTCTTCCAGCGTCCAGGGCGAAAAGGAGCCTTCGCGAAACCAGCGCGCCAGCGTGGTGCCTTCGGGCACGAGGCAGGGATAGAAACGCAGGCATGCGGGGGCAAGGTCGAGGGCCCGGCGCACGTCGTCCAGAAAAACTTCGGGAGAACAGCCAGGCATGCCGGGCAGAAGCTGCACGCCGAGTTTGAGGCCCGCGTCGCGCACGGCGCGGCATCCGCCCATGGCGGCGCGTCCGTCATAGCCTCGTCGCGAAAGATCGAGTGCCTTGTCGTTGAAGCTCTGAATGCCGAGTTCCACAAGGTCGATGCCGTTAGCGGAAAGTTCGTCCAGAACGGAGGGAGAAAGCGCGTCGGGTCTGGTGGAGCAGCGCGCGAGGGTGACGCGGCCTTCCTGGCGCAGCGTCGCCAGAAAATCGAGGCAGGCGCGTCGGTCTTCCGCGGGAATGGCGGTGAAAGTTCCGCCGTAAAACGCCAGTTCGCGGCTTTGTCCGGGGCCGCACGGCGCGAGAAGAGCCGTTGCGGCGCGGGCTTCCGAGAGAATGGAGGCTACGCCTTGGGAGGCGTTTTTGCCTGTCTGCCTGTCCTGAGCGCAGAACACGCAGTGTCCCGGGCAGCCGAGAAAAGGCAGAAAAACCGGAATGATGCGTTGCGCTCTACGCTGTTTTGCTCCTGTGCGGAAGCGTATATGTTCGACCCCGTTCTGGCCGGAAAGACATGTAAAACGAGACATTTTTTTCCTTCGGGAGAAAAGCTCTTGATGTTCTAATCGCTTGCGTTTAGGATGACAAGGTGTCTCCCGCGTTAAAAAAACGCGGGATTGTGGAGGTCTGTACTGTCATGTCTGAAGAAAAATGTATTTTCTGCCTCATCGCGAACGGGGATATCCCCTGCGCGAAAGTGTATGAGGACGATAGCGTTCTGGCGTTCCTTGATCTTTCTCCCGTGCATCCCGGGCATACGCTGGTGATTCCCAAGAAGCACTATAAGGATTTGCTCGAAGCGCCTTGCGACATCGCTCCGGCGGTGTTCTCGGTCTTGAAGAAGGTGGGCGCGGCCGTGGTGAAGGCTACCGGCGCGACGGGGTTCAATGTCATGCAGAATAACGGATTGTCTGCCGGACAGACCATGTTTCATATTCATTGGCACATTATTCCCCGCTTTGACGGGGACGGCCTCGGCGTGTGGGAGCAGGGGAAATATCCTGACGCCGCGGCTATGCAGGACATGGCCGCGAAAGTGGCTTCGTGCCTGGAAAAGTAATCCGTATCTGGAAGGAATGGCAGGAGGAAAACATGAACAAGGCTCTTACCAAGGCTGACATTGTGGAAGCGGTGTACAATGACAAGAATCTCGGCCGCAATCGTGCGGAAGTGAAGAATATCGTTGAAAACCTGCTTGCTCTGATGAAGCAGGCCATCAAGAAGGATGACGCGCTTCTCATCAGCGGATTCGGCAAGTTCGAAGCCTATGACAAAAACGCCCGCAAGGGACGCAACCCCCAGACCGATGAATCCATCACCCTGCCGCCGCGCAAGGTTGTGGTGTTCCGTCTTTCCCGCAAGTTCCGCATGGAACTCAACGGCGGCGAAGAGGCGTAGTCGCCGGCGGTGTCCCGTGCAAGAAGGGCCTGCTTCGGCAGGCCTTTTTTCGTATGCGAAGAGCGCGTGTCGCGCTCGCGTCCTGTACTCCTCCTGTCTTTTGCGCTATAGCGAGAGCGTGTCCGCCGGTTTTAGCCGTTCCGGCGTAAAATTCTGACCGTTAGGTCAGTCCATGGAGAGGAAAGTCATGTCTGTTCCCGTTCTCGACGCCGCCGAGTGGACGGCAAAACTCATGGAGCTGCCGCGTTCCGGCGCGGCCAATGTCACGGCCTTTTACGAGCATCGCATGGGGGCCATCTGCCGGGATCCTCGTCTGCTTCTCGTGCCGCTGGACGATCACATGGTTCACCGCGGCGACGCCATTTTTGAAAGTCTTTCCTTCCTTGAGGGCCGCATTGTGCAGCTTGACGCCCATCTGGAGCGTATGAAACATTCCGCGGCGAAATTGGAGCTGGAGCCGCCGTGCCCGTGGGACGAGGTGCGCGACGTCATGATCGAGACGGCGAGAGCCGGAGGCAGGCAGTACGGCGGGCTCAAGGTATTGCTCGGCCGCGGTTGCGGCGGGTTGGGCGTCGATCCCGCGGAATGTCCGGAAAGCAGCCTGTACGTGGTGGCCACCGCCGGTCGGCCGCTGCCCGAGTCGTTCTGGACCAGGGGGCTTACCGCGGCTCGAAGCGCGATTCCGGCCAAGCAGGAATGGCTCGCGCAGATCAAGTCCACCAACTATCTCGCCAACGCGCTCATGGCGAAAGAGGCCCGGGAAAAGGGCGTCGACCTCACCTTTTCTTTTGACGACAACGGATTTCTTGCCGAGGCGGCCATCGCCAACGTGGCGCTGGTGGACGGGCGGGGGCGCATGCTCATGCCCGAGTTCCGTCACGCGCTTCCGGGCACCACGTCCATCAAGGCCATGGACCTGGCCAAGGCGTTCATGCCCGTAGTTCTCACTGATATCACAGAAGAAATACTGGAACAGGCTTCCGAAATTCTGGTACTTGGTACTACATGTGAGTGCGTGGCGGTCACGCACTACAACGGCAAGCCTGTAGGCGACGGCCGTCCCGGTCCCATAGCGGACAGGCTGCGCCATCTGCTGCATGACGCTCTTGTGACCGGAGGCGTGCCGTTCCTCCAATGATCAACAAGTGAGGAACTTATGCGCATCAAGACTCTGTTCACCGGTTTTTGCTGTGGTATCATTCTGGCTCCCGCAATGGCCCTCGCCGCCGATTCCGCTCCCGCCGCCAAGGCGGAAAAGCAGACCGTGGCCGACACGCCTTTCGTGATCGTGGCGCCGAGCGAGGAAATTGTGGTCACCTTCCCGCTGTTCTTTGTGGAACGCGGCGTGGTGGAGAGCGTGGACGTCAAGAACGGCACGTTTACCATTAAGGACAAGCAGGGCCAGGTTTCCACCATCAAGGTGACGGACAACACGCTGATTGAAAACGTGTACGTCGACATTTTCACCTGGGAAACCAAGAAGGGCATCAACGACCTGAAGAAGGGCGACAAGATTCGCGCCCGCGTGTTACCCGGCGATGACGGACAGCCCGCTTCGGCCATTTCTCTGGATGTGTACAAGTTCTAACGCGTGTCGCGGCAGCATCCGTCGACAGACCTGAAGGCCGGCGCCGTTCCGTTTGAGGGCGGCCCGGCTTTTTCGTATGCGGTCTCGTTTTGTTGGAACGGGTTCTTTTAGAGCATGTTCACCGGATCGAGATCCAGAGAAATTCTCAGCTCGTGAGGCAGGGTTCCCATATCGCGCAGGGCCAGGGCGTACACTTGTCGCACTTGAGGCCAGGCGTCGGCTTTTATGAGGCACTGAAAGCGCGTTCTGCCCTGAATTCTGGCCAGCGGCGCGGGAGCCGGCCCCAGAACGGTGAGACCGAGGGCGCGGCCGTGCGCGCGCAGGGCCGCGGAAAAGGCGTTGACGCGGCTCTGCCCATCCTTCCAGTCCCACGGATAGGAAAGGCGGATGAGCGCGAGTTTGACGAAGGGCGGATAGCGGCGTTGCTTGCGAAGGGCTATTTCATGTTCGTAAAAGCCTTCGTAGTCGCCGCTTTTCACGAATTGCCAGCAGTAGTGCTGAATGTCTCTCGTCTGAATGAGCACGCGGCCGGGTTTTTCGCCTCGTCCGGCGCGGCCTGAGGATTGCACCAGAAGCTGAAACGTGCGCTCCGCCGAACGGTAATCGGGCATGTTGAGCCCCATATCGCCGTCGGCCACCACGGCCAGCGTGACGTTGGGAAAATGATGTCCCTTGGAGAGCATCTGGGTGCCTACCAGCACCTGCGCTTCCTGCCTTGCGAAGGCGGAAAGTATTTCTTCCATGCGGCCCGGTCGGCTGGTGCTGTCGCGATCGAGCCTGAGCACGCGTCCTCCGGGCGGCAGGGCTCCGGCGAGTTCTTCGCCGGCGAGGCTTTCCTCCAGTTTTTCCGTGCCTTCTCCCATGGGCAGAAAGTTCAGCCCGCCGCATTTTTCGCAGGGCGAGGGGAAGGGGCGGGTATGCCCGCAGTAATGGCAGACCAGCTGTTCGCGTTTCTTGTGGTAGGTGAGGGCTATGTCGCAGTTGGGACACTTGGCCACGGCGCCGCAGTTCAGGCAGTACATGAGCGGCGCGTAGCCTCGGCGGTTGAGCAGCACCACGGCCTGTTCGCCGCGCTGCACGGTTTCGCGCAGGGCTTCCACGGCGCGAGGGGAAAGCAGTTTTGAGGCGGGCTGATCCTTGATGTCCACCAGCTCTATGGCGGGCAGGGAGCCGCCGCCCGCGCGGCGCGTCAGTCTGGACAGCGGAAAAAGCCCTTCTCGCGCGGCGTGGAAGGTTTTAATGTCCGGCGTGGCTGAACCGAGGATCAAAAGAGCTCTGTGCCTGCGCGCCCGTTCCCAGGCCACTTCCTTGGCCTGATAGGGCAGGCGGTCTTCCTGTTTGAAGGATCCGTCGTGCTCTTCGTCGAGAACGATGGCGCCGAGGGGCGGCACGGGCAGAAAAAGCGCGGAACGCGTTCCGATGACGAGGCAAGGGTCTTTGCGGGCGGCGAGACGGCGGAACGTGCGTTCCCTCTGCTGCTGGCTCTGGTAGCCGTGATAGAAGAACACGGGAGTGCCGGGAAAACGCTGTTCGACGTCTCTGCGCAGCTTGAGGGCGATGGCCACTTCGGGCGCGAGAATGAGGGCGGAACGACCTCGCGCGAGGCAGGCGTGGGCCAGCTCCAGATAGACGGCTGTTTTGCCGCTGCCGGTGACGCCGAAGAGAAGATGAGCGAAGGGACGTTGTTCTCCCCGGGCGAGGGCGTCCATTTCTTCGCAGTATCCGTCCAGAGCGGCCTGTTGTTCGTCGGTCAGGCGGAAGGGCGGCTCCGGCGGAGGCAGAAGGGCTTCTTCCGGCTCTGGTTCTTCGTCGTCGGGAGACGCGGGGCGCAGTTCCACGAGTTTGTTCTTGATGAGGGCGGTCAGCGTCGCCGCGCTGTCCGGCAGGGCGGCGCGCAGTTTTTTGCGCGGAACCGCGCCGTGTTGCAGCAGCCAGTCGAGCAGTTCGCGCTGTTTTACGGCGTTGGGGCGCACGGGCCACGGCGGCTCGCAGGTCAGGGCGCAGAGTTCTCCGTCGGCGGCGTCTTCGGCCAGCATGAGAAGTTCCGCCCGTCCGCGCGTGAAATCTTGCGCCAGGGCGGCGCGTTCGGCGGCGGGCATGGAAGGAATGTCGCGAAGGGCGAAGAGTCTCGGTTTTCGTCCTTTTCCGTCCACGTCCGGCAGATACTGGCGGACGCGTATGCGCGCGGTCACGCGCAGTCCCTGAGGAAGCAGATTGCCGAGAATGCGGCCCGGCGAGGAATACTGGCGCGCGGCCAGCTGTTCCACGGTGTCCATGTAGTCGCGCGGGAGCAGCGGGACGAGCTCCAGCGGCCAGGTGAGGGGCCGCAGCGTGATGTCGCCGTTTTTTTTCGCGCTGTGCTGCCCGGCGGCGCATTCCTCGAGCGCGCGTTTGTCGTCGTCAGCGAATATCGCCGTGACGACGCCCACCCGGATGGCTCCGTTGCCGAGAGGCACGGCCACGCGAAGGCCGATCCGCCAGGGAAAGTCGGGAAACTCCTCGGGCGTCAGATAGCTTAGCGTGGCGTAGGGGGGCGTGCATATGGCGACGTGGCAGATCATGGTTCTGTCCTATCCAAAGCCGGATGGCGAGGCAAGCGAGGAGAACGCGCTCCGTTTTCACCGCGGAGCGAAAGGCGAGGCATGTTCTTTCTCCGGCGGGATGGGCGCGCTTTCAGCCCTTGAACACGAAAAACGCGCCGGCCACGATGAGAGCGAAGCCTATGGCGTGGTTCCATGTCAGACTTTCGCCCAGGTAGAGCGTGGAAAAAATGCCGAAGATGGTCAGGGAGATGACTTCCTGAATGGTTTTGAGTTCCGCGGCGGAAAAGTACCCGTATCCCACGCGGTTGGCGGGAACCTGAAGGCAGTATTCAAAGAAGGCTATGCCCCAGCTGACCAGAATGGCGCCCACAAAGGTGAGCGATTGATGACGCAGATGGCCGTACCAGGCGTAGGTCATGAAAATGTTGGAGCCGATGAGCAGAACCACGGTGATGAGAGGGACAGGCAGATGAAGCGTCATGGAAGCCTCGTCGTTTTTTCGCGCGGAGCGGAAAAAGAAAGGGGAGCGCGCTCCCCTTTGACAATATGATATGGCGCGGCCGAAGCCGTGCCGGCTTACAGATCGAATTCCTTGTGCAGGACGTTGACGGCGAGTTCGAGATCGGCCTCGTCCACTAGGCAGGAGATCTTCACTTCCGAAGTGCTGATCATGATGAGATTGATGCCGGCCTTGTAGAGCGCGTCAAAAGCGCGGCTGGCCGCGCCGCTGTGATTGCGCATGCCCACGCCCACCACGGAGACCTTGGCGATGTTGGACGAGTGTTCGATGCTGCTGCACGCGGGAGCGGCCTTTTCCAGCACGTCGAGGGTGCGCTTCAGGTCTTTGCGGGACACGGTGAAGGCCATGTCGGTCACGCCGTCGCGGCTGGCGGTTTGAATGATCATGTCCACAACGATGCCCGCGTTGCCCAGCGGGCTGAAAATGCTGGCCGCCGACCCGGGTCTGTCGTGCACGTCGCGGAGCGTGACTCTGGCTTGATCCTTATCAAAAGCGATGCCCGAAACGAGCACGGACTCCATCATGATGTCCTCCTTGGTGACCAGCGTGCCCGGATCGTTCGAGAAGGTGGAACGCACCC
>CALUUX010000049.1 GCA_944324085.1 uncultured Mailhella sp.
AAACCTGAAACACCCCCTGGAGGGAACCATGGCCGCCGTTGAAGATAAAGTTAAGCAGATCATCGTCGAACAGCTTCAGCTTTCTGAAGAAGAAGTGACTCCCGAAGCTTCCTTCATCGAAGATCTGGGTGCCGACTCTCTCGACCTGACCGAGCTCATCATGGCCTTCGAAGAAGCCTTCGGCGTGGAAATCGCCGATGAAGACGCTCAGAAGATCCTGAAGGTCAAAGACGCCATCAACTATATTGAAAGCAAGCAGAAGTAAGTTTTTACTTCCTTTCATCTTGTTTTCATGAAGATGCCGGGGAGCTTCGCGTTCCCCGGCGTATTCGAGTTTAGAGCGGTTTCCTTTTGGTTAAACCGCACGGTGTCCGCGGAAGCGGATACCCGCGCCCGAACGGGCGGCGAAGCAGCCTGTTCGAGGAGGGGAGCGCGGCTCTGCCGGAGCGAAGTCTCCGCGCTGAAGGCTCGGTAAACGCGCCTGGCCGCAACCTGTTCCCTGACGACGCGTTCCGCGGAAGGAGAGGTCTGCGGAGAAAACGCCGGCTAAGGGTTTGCGGCGGATCGCGCCGCGGCTCGCCCATCAAGAGCGGACGGCGTTTTGGCGTCATCAGAGCAAGGAACGTTTTTCCATCACCTTTATATGGAGTTGTTCCGCGTGGATCGTAAGCGCATAGTTATTACCGGTCTTTCCGCCATTACGCCTCTGGGCACCGACCTGGAGAGCAGCTGGGAGGCCCTCCTTGCCGGCAAGTCCGGCATTGGCCGCATCACTCAGTTTGATTCCAACGACTTCCCGACGCATATCGCGGGCGAAGTGAAAAATTTCAAGCCCGAGGAATTCATTCCCGCCAAGCAGTGCCGCAAAATGGATCGCTTTTGTCAGCTGGCCGTCTGCGCAGGCATGCAGCTGCTGGCCGACTCCGGGCTTAAAATCGACGACAGCAACGCCCAGCGCGTGGGCGTGGTGCTCGGCGTGGGCCTCGGCGGCCTGAAAACCATTGAAGATTTTCATGAAAAGCTGCGCACGTCCGGCCCCAACCGCGTATCTCCTTTCTACATTCCCATGCTGATTTCCAATATGGCTCCCGGTCAGGTGGCGATTTTTACGGGCGCGAAAGGCATCAACGTGGTGTCCACCAGTGCCTGCGCTTCCGCGCTGCACGCCATCGGCAGCGCGTATGATCAGCTTGTGCTCGGCCGCGCCGACGCCGTCATCACGGGCGGCGCGGAATCCACCATTACGGAAATGGGCATTTCCGGATTTACGGCCATGAAGGCTCTTTGCACGGCCCATCAGGATGAACCCGAAAAGGCCTCCCGTCCTTTTGACGCCGGCCGCGGAGGGTTTATCATGGGCGAAGGCGCGGGCATGCTCTTGTTGGAGACCCTGGAACACGCGCAGGCCCGAGGCGCGAAGATTTACGCGGAAATCGTTGGGTTCGGAGCCTCCGACGACGCGCATCACATGGTGGCGCCTCTGGAAACCGGCGAAGGCATGGCGGCCTGCATGCGCAACGCGCTGGCCGACGCTGGGCTCGAACCGGAAGCCATTGACCATGTGAGCGCGCACGGCACGTCCACCCACGCCAATGACGCCGCGGAAACCAAGGCGTTGCATGAAGTCTTCGGCGAACACGCCAAGAACCTTGCCATTACGGCCGTGAAGTCGCAGATTGGCCATCTGCTCGGCGCGTCCGGCGGCGCGGCCAGCGTTTTTGCCTCGATGTCGCTGTCTACCGGCATGGTTCCGGGAACCATCAATCAGGAGACTCCTGATCCCGAGTGCGATCTCAATTACATGGGCGAAGGGTCGAAAAAGCTCGATCCCTGCTACGCCATGATAAATTCCTTCGGCTTCGGCGGCACCAACGCCAGCCTTGTGCTGAAGAAGTTTACCGATTAATCCGCAGGGCCGGGGTTCCGGCCCTCAATTTTCAGGAACGGAGAACCATGGACGAACTGATTTTGCGCGACCCCGAAGTCGCGGACGCCATCTGGAAGGAATCTCGTCGTCAGGTGAGCAAACTTGAGCTCATCGCGTCGGAAAATTTTGTATCCGTTGCCGTGCGCGAGGCGCAGGGCTCCATTATGACGCACAAGTACGCCGAAGGTTATCCGGGCAAGCGTTACTACGGCGGCTGCGAATTTGTGGACATCGTGGAAAATCTCGCGCGAGACAGGGCCATGGAGCTGTTCCACTGCGGCTACGCCAACGTGCAGCCCCATGCGGGCAGTCAGGCCAATATGGCCGCGTACCTTGCGCTCATCAAGCCGGGCGATACCGTCATGGGCATGGATCTCTCCCACGGCGGTCATCTTACGCACGGCAGCCCCGTGAACTTTTCCGGGCGCATGTATCATTTCGTTCCGTACGGCGTGAACCGCGAAACGGGACGCATCGATTACGACGAACTGGAACAAAAGGCGCGCGAGTGTCACCCCGCTTTGATCGTTGCGGGCGCGAGCGCGTATTCGCGAATCATCGATTTCGAGCGGTTCCGCAAGATTGCCGATGAAGTCGGCGCGAAGCTCATGGTGGATATGGCTCATATCGCCGGTCTGGTGGCCGCGGGGCTGCATCCTTCGCCCCTGCCCTGGGCGGATATCACCACCACGACCACGCACAAGACTCTGCGCGGCCCCCGCGGCGGCATGATACTCACTTCGCGCGGGGAAGAGTACGGCAAAAATATCAACAGCAAGGTGTTTCCCGGCACGCAGGGCGGCCCGCTCATGCATGTCATCGCGGCCAAGGCCGTGGCTTTGGGCGAGGCGCTGCGTCCCGAGTTCAAGGAATATCAGGAGCAGATAGTGCGCAACGCCAAGGTGCTCGCTTCCTGCCTTACCGACGCTGGGTACGATCTGGTTTCCGGCGGAACGGACAATCATCTCATGTTGATGGATCTGACGCGGAAGGATCTTACCGGCAAGGACGCCGAATACGCCCTTGATCTTGCGGGCATCACTGTCAATAAGAATACGGTGCCGTTTGAAACCCGTTCTCCTTTCGTCACGTCCGGGGTGCGTCTCGGCACGGCCGCGCTCACCACGCGCGGCATGAAGGAAAAGGATATGGAAAAGGTGGGCGGCTGGATTGTGGACGTGCTTTCCAACACGACCAATGAAACTCGTCTTGCCGCCATCCGCGGCGAAGTGGAAGCGTTTGCCTGCCAGTTCCCGTTGTTTGCCTGGTAAAAACGAGACGGCTCCATGCCCCTTTGGGGAGAGTGGAGCCGTCTTTATTCTCGCGTTCAAACGAGGTCGCAGATGAGAGTTTCCGGAGTCGGAACGGGAGGCGTCATGACGCAGGGCGTCAGGGCCAGCTGGCCGCGGTACTTCATGGACATTGCCTATCTTGTGTCGGAGCGTTCCACCTGTCTGAGACGAAGAGTGGGGGCTGTGGCCGTGCTGGACAGGCGTATTCTGGCCACGGGATACAACGGCGCGCCCTCCGGCGTGCCGCATTGCCTTGAAGTCGGCTGTCTGCGCGCGCAACTTGGCATACCTTCGGGCCAGAGGCACGAGATATGTCGCGGTATCCACGCAGAGCAGAACGTCATCATTCAGGCGGCGGTTCATGGGATTTCCCTGCGCGGGGCCGACTTGTTCTGCACGACGTACCCTTGCTTCATTTGTGCGAAAATGCTCATCAATTGTGGCGTGAAGCATATCTGGGTTTCAGAAAATTACCCTGACGAACTGTCGAAAGCCATGCTCGCCGAAGCGGGCGTTGAAGTCTTCCATCTGCCGAAGGGAGAAGACGTCGCGCGTCCTTTGGGAGAGAGTTCTTCCGATGAACAGGCGCGGGGCGGAACGGAAGACGAAAAGGAAGGAGGCGGAGCGTGAATCAGCGCGAAACATTCATGCGGGCCGCTCTGGAGCTGGCCGAACGAGGCCGCTGGAGCACGGCCCCCAATCCCACGGTAGGCGCGGTGCTTGTGCTGGACGACAAGATCGTCGCACAGGGCTGGCATGAGGTGTGCGGTCAGGCTCACGCTGAAGTGAACTGCCTGCGCGATGCCCGCGAAAAGGGCGTGGATGTTTCCCGCTGCACGTTGTACGTTACTCTGGAACCCTGCAATCATCAGGGAAAAACTCCCCCTTGCACCAAGGCTATTCTGGAGGCTGGGATTCCCCGCGTCGTCGTCGGCATGCCCGACGTAAACGCGCAGGCCGCCGGAGGCGCGGACTATCTTCGTTCCATGGGCGTTCAGGTGGACGTCGGCGTGCTCGAGGCCGAGTGTCGCGATCTTGTGGCCGATTTTGTGGTGTGGCAGACGACGCGCCGTCCCTATGTGATTTTAAAGATGGCCTCCACGCTCGACGGGCGCATCGCCACGAGAGCGGGCCGTTCCCAGCGCATTTCCAACAGAGCGTCGCATGAGGAAGTCATGCGGCTTCGCGAGAACATCGGTCGCGCGGGGGGAGCCGTTCTTGTGGGCGGCAACACGTTTCTTCTCGACAATCCCCGTCTTACCGCCCGCACGGCCGGGGCGCAGCGTCAGCCTCTCGCGGCGGTGATGACGTCCCGTCTGCCGGCTGGGGACATGTCGTGTCATCTGCTTGACGAGCGGCCCGGCGACTGCGTGTTTTTCAGCACGGCCGCCCAGGCGGCCTCGCCTTCCGCCGCGGCTCTTCGCAACCGCGGAGCGCGCGTGTACGGAGTGGACTGCCCCGCGGGAAAACACGCGCTGGATGTGGAAGAGGTGCTGGTTGATCTTCGGGAAAAGGAACGCTGCCTGTATGTGTTGTGTGAAGGCGGCGGAAAGTTGGCTCTTTCTCTTCTGGAGCGCGGTCTTGTGGATGAATTTCATCTGCATCTGGCTCCGACCATTCTCGGCGACGCCGACGCCACGCCCGTGTTTTCCGGGCGCACGGTGGACAGCATGGAAGACGCTCTGCGCATGCGCGTGGTGAAAACGGCGGTGGTGGATGGCGACATTCATCTGTATTTCCGCGCGGACAGGGGCTGAGCATGTTTACGGGACTTGTGGAAGGGCA
>CALUUX010000050.1 GCA_944324085.1 uncultured Mailhella sp.
TTTCAGTTTCAGGAGCAGATTCCGCCTGCTCCCTCCGAAGCTTGGCCAGACGTATCACCTGCGACTGGCTTCGCTTTACTTCCTCCACTCTGATTCTGAACACGCGTTCCCGCGCCTCGGAGTACATATCCAGGGCCAGGAGTCCCAGCGTGTCGAGTCGGGATTCCATGGCGAGGTACTCGTTCAGAACCTCTGGACCGAAATTCTCCGGCTTCAGGCATTCGGGCAGCACGTCGTCGCGCAGGATCTCCTTGAGCAGATACAGGGCTCCCACGGCTTTGGATGGGGGCATATCCTGCACGGCGCGTATCCAGATGAGGTCGTGAAGGGCCTGCTTCACGACGTCGGGCTCGGCGTCCAGGCCGATGACGGCGTCAAAGAGCGTGGCCGCCGACAGGCGCGTCGTCTCGCCGACGGGATTGGCGAAGCGGTCGCGGCTTGTCCGCATGAAACCCTTGCTGTCAAGAGGATAGCTGGCAAAGAATCGATTGACCCAGCGATCTACCAGCGTTTCGCGCCGATTGCTGCACAGTTCTGCGATGTCCATGTATGCCTGCGTGAATAATGGTGAAAAGCTATGGCCGAAAAACGGCCGCTAATTTGGCAGAGATTAGCTTAAGTTTTGGCAAGAGACAAGTCGGCATTATTGCGAATTGACGCGTTTTTCCCTGCAATGTCAGTGAATTGAAAAAAAATAAACGTTTGTGACGTTTACGGCATCATGCCGCTTGTATCAATGAGATTGCCGGAAGAGGGAGGCGTCGGTCCCTCCTCGCAGGGCGTTTCGCTCTCTCCGTCGCAGAATCCGGCCACGTTCAGGTCGGGAAGAAGGAAGGAGGCGTCGCTTTCCGCAGCCTCGGCGCGACGTTCCGGCTCGGGTGCGGGGGCTTCGGTCAGGAAGGAGGGGAGCCCCATGAATTCCACGAAGGGCAGTCTGTCGGAGCCCGCGGCGAGAACATGGGCGTGATTTCTCCACAGCCGGAACTGAAGCAGCAGCATGCCGGGCTTCAGCAGCCCGAGTCGGTATCCGGCGTCGTTTTCGAAAACTTCGGCGTCAGGCGCGGCGCGACGCGCTTCCTCGACGGCCTTTGCGAGAGGGATGCCTTTGTCGAGACGTTCGTTCATGGCCGCGATTATCCAGATGTCCCGGGCGTCTTCCGGAACGGGATACCACCGCGCGTTTTCCAGCTCGTCGGCCCGGGAAAGGAGCGTCTGGCAGGCCCGGCAGCTCGGGGAAAAATACACCTGCACGGAAGCTTGTTCTCCGGTCGCGGGCAGGGGCGACCACGGTTCCGCAAGATCGCGCGCGACCCCGCCGAGATCAATGATAAGCAGCACGGTCCAGAGCGCGAGCAGTGTGGAACGTTCCTTCCGTTCCGGCGTCGCGGCTCCGCGGAAGGCCAGAAAGCTCAGCGCGATGAGCGCGCCGACGATGAGGCAATTCACGCAGGGGGCGGTAAAAACCATGACGCAGAGAAGGACGGCGTCGGCGGCCAGGGCCAGCGACGCGAGAAGATAGGCCGGACGGGTGAGCCGCAAGGCCGCGAGGGACAGCAGCGCGGCGAAAAGGACGGCTCCGGCCTGCCAGAGCGAGACTCCCGCGAGACGGAAATCCTGAAACAGCGTGCAGCCGTCGGTCAGACAGAGGGTCTTGCCCCCGGTGAAGAACACCCACAGGCAAAAAAGAAGGCCCACAAGGCATACCGCGGCCGCAGCAAGAGGAAAAGGACGAACGCTTTTGAGCATGGCGGCTCCAGGTGTTTTCTTCGGAAGTAGCGTAGTCGTGGTGCCTCGTAAAGAGTTTTTTGTGTTTGCGACGCGGGAAAGGCCGCGCGAGGAACGAGGCTTTTTCCCGCATGCGGCCGCTCGTCGGATGGGGCGGCGAGCGTGATTTTTTGTCGCCGGCGTCTCTGCGCGAGGAGTCGGGACAGGGGGACTTCGCGGAGAGGGGCGCGATCCTTCGAAGTGCAGCCTGGCGTCGGACGGGGAAAAGCGCGGCCTCTGGCCTCTCCGTATCTTTTATGGTAAGGAGCGCGGGAACAAGGAGAACGAGATGCAATATCCATCCATAGATCCAGTGGCTCTTTCCATAGGGCCCCTCCGGTTGCACTGGTACGGTCTGATGTACGTGTTCGCGTTTCTCGCGGGCTGGCTTCTGGGCCGTTTTCGCGCGTCCCGTCCCTGGTCGAAATGGACGGCCGCCATGGTCGACGATTTCGTCACATGGGCCATGCTGGGCGTCATTCTCGGCGCGCGGCTCGGCTATGTGCTTTTTTACGATCTTTCCGCCTATCTGGCCGACCCTCTGGAGATCGTCCGCGTGTGGAACGGCGGCATGTCGTTTCACGGCGGCCTTGTGGGCGTGGTGACGGCGAGCTGGCTATGGGGCCGCAGGCACGGCGTGGGACTGCTGGACATGCTGGATTTTGTGGCTCCGCTGGTGCCCACGGGACTGTTTTTCGGACGCATGGGCAACTTCATCAACGCCGAGCTCTGGGGCAAGGTGACGGAGTCTCCTCTCGGCATGATATTCCCCGGGGCGGGGCCGTTGCCTCGGCATCCCTCCCAACTCTATGAAGCGGGTCTGGAAGGCGCGCTGCTGTTCGTCATTTTGTGGATATATTCGTCCAAGCCCCGGCCCCGCGGCGCGGTGGCGGGACTGTTCGGCGCGCTCTACGCCGTATGCCGCATCGTCGTGGAATTTTTCCGCGTGCCTGACGCGCAGCTGGGCTATCTTTTCGCGGGCTGGGGCACCATGGGGCAGATACTCTGCCTGCCGCTGCTCTTTGCCGGGCTGTGGCTGCTGGTTCGGGCCTACCGGAAGGAGAAAAAGGCATGAAAACGCTGCTTGCCGACGGGCTTGTCATCACCATGGATAAAGACCGTCGCGTGCTGAGGGCCGACATCCTCGTGGAAGACGACCGCATCGTTTCCGTAGAGCCTCACGCGGAAGAGAGAGCGCGCCGGGAAGAAGACGTGGACGTTGTGAACTTGCGCGGCATGACGGTCATTCCCGGTCTTGTGCAGGCGCACATGCACGTGACGCAGGCGTTGTTCCGCGGCTTGTGCGACGATCTCGCGCTCATGGAATGGCTTCGCGAGCGGACCTGGCCCATGGAAGCCTCGCACACCATGGAAAGCAACGCCGCTTCCGCGAGGCTGGCCGCCATGGAGCTCATTCGAGGCGGTACGACCTCGCTCATCGACATGGGCACCACCCTTCATGAGGACGCCGTGTTCGAAGTCATGGCCGAAGTCGGCCTGCGCGGACTTTTCGGCAAGTGCATGATGGATCTCGGCGATGATCTGCCCGCGCTCATGCGGGAAAAAACCGCCGACTGCCTCCGGGAAACGGAACGGCTCATCCGCCGCTGGCACATGGCGGAAAACGGCCGTCTGCGCTACGCCGTGGCGCCGCGTTTCGTGCCGTCCTGTTCGGAATCCCTGCTTTTTTCCGCGCGCGACCTCGCCCGTCAGAACGGCCTGCGGCTGCACACCCACGCGTCGGAGAATCTTAGCGAAATCGCGCTGGTGGAAGCGCGTTGCGGCGAGCGGAACGTGCGCTATCTGGACCGAATCGGCTATACCGGGGAGGACGTGATTCTCGCGCACTGCGTCTGGCTGAACGAGGAGGAAAAACGTCTTCTCGCCGACACCGGCACGCATGTGGCGCACTGCCCGTCGTCCAACACCAAGATGTCGTCGGGCTTCGCTCCGGTGGCGGAACTCAAGTCCATGGGAGCGAGCGTGGCTCTCGGGCTCGACGGGGCGCACGATCACATGGACGGCCTGCTGGAGATCAGACAGGCGTCCATACTTCAGAAGGCTCTCTTGCGCGACCCCAAGGCCCTCCCCGCCATGGAGGCTCTGGAACTCGCCACGCTTGGAGGAGCGGCGGCCATGGGACAGTCCGACGATCTCGGCAGTCTGGAGCCGGGGAAAAAGGCCGATCTCGCGGTGCTGGACATGGATATGCCCCATTCGCTTCCCGCATGGGGACGCGATCCCGTGCAGCGCGTGGTCTATCAGGCCACGCGGGAAAACGTGGTGCACACCATGGTGGACGGAAAATTCCTTTACAAGGATCGCGCGTTCCTCACGCTTGACCCGAAGAAAACCCTCGCCGACGCGGAAAGGCTTTGCGCCGCGACCATGCGCCGCGGGAATATTCCTCCGACGTCTTCCTTTTTTTGCGACTGACCCTTTGACGGCGTTGAAGACGTGTTTTCCGGCGCGCGGGAAAGCGCGGAGAACGTGGCGTCGTCGCGTCCCGTGACGATTTCCCAGGCTCTTCGTTCCGGTGCGACGTTTCCCCGTTTCGACATGGAAATGACGGAAAATCCGCATGATTCGCTTTTTGCACCGCTTTTGGAAACGACTCTGGACTTGCCGTCGGAAGTATGTTCTACTTGATGGCGTTAAAAGGGATACTGCTGTCCTTTTTTTGTCAGACACTGAATGACTTTTTCTGCTCCATTTCGGAATGCGTTATGATTTCTGATGGTTGTAAAAAAGTCTTCAAGGGGAGTCTCTATGAACATCACTAGGCTTGATAAAGCCAGGGACCTGAAGTTCAAGCGTCAGGTCGAAGAAGAGAGCGGTCAGAATCTGTCGACTTGCTATCAATGCGGCAAGT
>CALUUX010000051.1 GCA_944324085.1 uncultured Mailhella sp.
AATGAGGTTCCAATAAGGCCCATGCAGCATCTGAAATGTCATGGCGGCGTTGAGGATTCGTCATAAGCACATCCTTGTAGAATTGATGCGCTTCTTATAACTCAAATCTCGTGTAAACACTACCTAAAATTTAAATTTTTTTTTAATATTTTTATCCGTAAATAACTAAAAGCTGACTTCCGTCATCTTTTATGCTAAACTTTTCACCATCTTATCAAAAATATGGGCTAACTCTATGAAATTCTGGGAAATTTCCGATTCGTTCTGGGAAGCTGTAAAACCTCTTATACCGGAAACCGTCCGCGATCCGGGAAAAGTCTATCAACGCATCGCCGGCGGCGGACGCAAACCGCTTGACTATCGCAAAGTCTTTTCCGCCATTGTCTACGTTCTGAAAACAGGAACGCAGTGGAAGTCTCTTCCCAAGGAATTTTACGGCAGTCCCAGCTCCATACACGCATACTTTAAAAAATGGGAAGCCCAAGGTCTGTTCAGCGAACTCTGGAAGAAAGGACTCGCGGAATTCGAGGAAATGAAAGGCATTGCTTGGGAATGGACCCTCGACACTACCCGCAGCGCGAAGGCCGCGACCAGCGGCGCGGGAAAAATGACGGACGCCCCGGACGCCTCCTCCTCTCCAGAAGAATGTCGCATCTGGAGACCCGTCATCAGCCGCAGAAGCAGAGAACGAGCCAAGGCTCTTTGTGACAAGGCTACCGCACTATTTACGGATACATTCAAATCTTGATTTAACTTATTCATAAAGCCTATCGTTTTTCGCATAGCCTTTGTCAGGCTGACTCTTTTCACAGCGGCAGCAGGAGTTATGCGATGAACCGTTTTCTTTCCGGCGCGCGTCTTGTCAGCGCGTTATGCCTTCTTTTTTCACTGACCCTTCTTTTTTCCCCTTCCCGCGCGCAGGCCGAAGGCTTCGCCATTATGGAAAACAGCGCGCGCGGCATGGGTCTGGCCGGCGGTCTCATCGCGCGCGGCGGCGATCCCTCCACGCTTGCCTACAATCCTGCGGCCATGACGCTCCTCGACGGAACGCAAATGCAGGCCAACCTTGCGGTTTCCCAGTTCTACTGGGGCGTGGACACCCGTGACAAAGACGGCAATCACACCGGCAACTTCCACAGCGCGCACCAGACCTGGCCCATCCCTTCCTTCTACGTCACCCATCAGATCAACGACGATATATGGTTCGGCCTGGCGTCCTTCACGCGTTTCGGCCTGGGCGTGAAGTACCCTCACAACTGGCGCGGCGGCGCCAATCTGCACAGCGTTCAGCTCATCACGAACTCGATCAATCCCAGCCTCGCGTACAAAATCAACGATCATCTCTCCATCGCCGCGGGCGTGGAAATCATGAGCGCGTCCATGCAGATGCGCAAGAATCTCGATGTGCAGAGCCCCGGTCTCGGAGACGTCAACATTAACGGACACGGCGTGTCCTTCGGCGGCAACGTGGCCCTGCACGCCAAGCTCAACGATCAATGGTCTCTGGGCCTCACCTACCGCGCTCCCATGAGCCTCAAGGTGAACGGCAAGACGCGTTATGACAATCAGATCGGCAAGATGTTTTCTCCGGACAGCCCGTACTACAGACTTCAGAACTCCCGCCTGCGGGGCACGCTGCATCTGCCCGACTCCATCGGCTTCGGCGTATCCTATAAGCCGCTGGAGAACTTAAGTTTTGAAGCGGACGCCGTGTACACGCTCTGGAGCCGTTTTCGCGACTTCAACATGTATATGAAAAGTCCCGTCAACAGCTGGCAGAACACCGACAGACATTGGAGAAACAGCTGGACTCTGGGCTTATCCGCCGAATACAAGCCCTTGGACTGGATGGCTCTGCGCCTTGGCTTCATGTACGAAACCTCCCCCATGAATCTTGGCAACGCCGACTACATGGTTCCTTCCAACGGGCGCAACTACTACACCGCCGGCATCGGATTCTTCTATAAGAACTGGACGCTGGATCTCGCGTACATGTACATCCACAATCATGTGCTCGACTATACCCACGCGGAGTCTACCCACGCGGAGTCTCTGAACAGCGGAAACGGCGTCGTGGCCGGCCGCACCACGCACCCGCACGCCCACAATTTCGGCATAGGCATAAGTTATAAATTCTAGTCGAACGCTCTCGCGCGGACGCGGCGTCAAAAAGCTGATCGCGCGACGCGGTCGCCCAGCAAAAACATCCCGGCGAAATCGCTTTCAGAAACGTTCTCGCCGGGATCATTATTTAATGCGCTCGATGCGCTCGCATCCGCGCGTGACGAAAATTCGCCCTCACCCCTGCTTCGCTAAAGTTTCGGCAAATTTTCTAAGCTTTTCGCCATCGTAGAAGTTGACCATGCGCAAAGGCACGGTGGCCACTTCGCCGAGTTCGCCCTCGCCTTTCATCTCAAGAAAGAGCAACACCACGTCCCACGGCGCGAAGCAGCGCGAACCATCAGGCAGATTCAGCCCTTCCCGCGCCAGCGCGAAGCAGAACGCCGAAAACTTTTCCGCTCCTGTGCGGTACAACCCCGAAATCATGGCGCAACGACCGTCGTATTCCGCATACTTGTCGGCAAAGGAACGATAAAGCGTTTCCATTTCGGCGTCGGTATACGGAGGCGTCAACGCCGTCAGCTCGTCGCAATAAGGCAAACAGTAATCTCTGGCGCAAAACATGTCCGTCCACGCTTCGTTGAGCGACGGAGACGAACTTTGAACGGCCTTCTCTTCGGCCATGCCAATGAAAGGCCGATAACTCTCCCGCTTTTCAAAAAGCTGTTCGGGAAACGCCTTGATCGCGTATCCGTCGCCTTCCCGGCGTAAAAACACGCGGGCTCTCTCTCCCGCTTTGAACAATCCCTCCACGTCTTCGGCCGCCACGGCGCGCGTCATAAACGGATACCGCCCCCACAAACTGCGCCGCATGGGTTCGAGCATGGCGTAAGGCCCTACCGTTCCGTAAAAGGCGGCTATTTCCTCCACGGAAAATTCCTCGCCCTCTTTGGCATGTTCCCATCCGTTGAACGCCATAGTTGTTCACCTGCCTGTCAAATATTCTCGAACTCGTTCCGTTCTTCCGCGTTCTACAAAAAAACGGCGAAAGAGAAAAGCGCGCCGACAAACGGTCTAAAAAGAGGCGTTTTGTCAAAATTCCTTGCGCCGCGCCGAACGCCCACACTTGCGAAGGAGTCGCGCTAAAAGGGGATAAAACCATGGATCGCTCCGCGCGCCGAGGCCACAATTCGCACGCGAATTAAACAAAAAAGCACTCACGACAACGCAAGTGCTTGAAATTTTTGGTACCGGAAGAGGGACTTGAACCCTCAAGGCATTGCTGCCGGCGGATTTTGAGTCCGCTGCGTTTACCAATTCCACCATTCCGGCACAGCTGCATCTATATAGACTTCAGCGAACGAGGTCAACCTTTCGTCGCGCGAAAGGCGTCGGCATCGGCAAAAAAGCGTCGGGACTCCGGCTCCGCGCTTGCCTTTTTACACCGAACAAGCTAGGCTTGACGCAAATCTGGATCTGACATGAACGATACCTGCCAAACCACAGCGCACAGCGGCGACAGTCTTTTCTCCGAAATGGAGGATTCCGGCTGTCAATCTGCCGACGTTCCCCTTGCGCGGAACGCGCTGACAGGCGGACGCATCGTCCCGCGGCCCCGCATTTTCCGCGGCGGCCATCGCATTTTTCCCGTATTTTCGCCCGATGTGCGGGCCTTTTCCGCGCCGGAGCCGACGCGTGTCGGCGCCTGCCCTTGCGGCACGGTCTCTTTTCCGGCCTGAACCCTATTTGAAGGAGTATCGTCTTGGACGGCGAATCCCACAGTACCGTGTGGTCGAAACTTGGTTCTTTCTTTTCCGGCAGGTCGTCGGAAGATCATCTGGAACAGGCTATCCGCGAAGCCCGCGAAGACGGCGAGCTCAAGGCGGAAGAAGGCTCCATGCTGCTTTCCATCCTCTCCCTGGATGAGCTTCAGGTGCAGGACATCATGACGCCCCGCACCGACATCGACTGCCTGCCCTCCGGCACGACCATTCTTGACGCGGCGGGAGCCATCGTGGAAACCGGCCATTCCCGTCTGCCCATCTATAAAGAAACGCGCGACAACATCATCGGCATCGTCCACGCCAAGGACATGCTCAGTTCTCTCATGCGGGCCGACCTTCAGACCTCGCCCGTGGACAGCATCATGAGCCAGCCCTTCTTCGTGCCCGAAACCAAAATCGCCAGCGAGCTGTTGCAGGAATTCCGCAGTCGCAAGAACCATCTGGCCATCGTGGTAGACGAGTACGGCGGCACGTCGGGCCTCGCCACCATCGAAGACCTGCTGGAAGTCATTGTCGGCGACATCGAGGACGAACACGACGCTCCCAAGGAAGAGGACATCCGCCCCCTTGAAGAGGGCAAATACGAACTTTCCGGACGCGCCTATCTGGACGAACTTGAAGAGCTCGGCATCCATCTCGAGTCCGACGAGGTGGACACCATCGGCGGGTATCTCAGTCTGGACGCGGGGCACGTTCCCCAGAAGGACGAAGAATTCCGCATCGGAGGCTGGCTGTTCACCATTGCCGACGCGGACGCAAAACAAATACACACCGTCATAGCGCAACGCGAAGAATAACGCGTTTTAGGGCCATGGGCGCACCGCCCATGGTCCTTTTTTTGGCCGCGCTCGCCGCCTTTCGGCGGAGTCGCCGCGCCCTCGCTCTCCAGCCATATCTCCCAGCGCGCGGCCATGGCCGCTTCGCCGCATGCGCAGGCCGCGCCCCGCGGAAAAGGCGTCTTGCCGCCTGCCCGAAGAAGCGGCGCAACGCTTGATTATCTCGGGGCAACGTGTAATCATACGCAAGTTTAAACTTACTTTAGGAGCGGAATATGCCTAAGCGTACAGACCTTAAGCGCATTATGGTCATAGGTTCGGGCCCCATAGTCATCGGCCAGGCCTGTGAATTCGACTATTCCGGTACCCAGGCCGTAAAGGCCCTCAAAGAAGAAGGGTACGAAGTCATCCTTGTCAATTCCAACCCGGCCACCATCATGACCGACCCCGGTCTCGCCGACCGTACCTATATCGAACCCATCGAACCCGAAACCGTGGCCGCCATCGTCCGCAAGGAACGCCCCGACGCCATTCTGCCCACGCTGGGCGGTCAGACCGGCCTGAACACCGCCCTCGCCTTGGAAAAGATGGGCGTGCTCAAGGAATGCGGCGTCGAACTCATCGGCGCCAACGCCAAGGTCATCGAAAAGGCTGAAAGCCGCGAGCTGTTCCGCGCCGCCATGGAAAACATCGGCATCAAGGTGCCGCGCAGCGAAATCGCCCGCAATATGGAAGACGTGCGCCGCATCGCCGCGGAAATGCCCTTCCCGCTCATCATTCGTCCCGCGTTCACGCTGGGCGGATCCGGCGGCGGCGTGGCCTACAACCAGGAAGACCTGGAAGAAATCGCCGCGGGCGGCCTCGACGCCTCCCTGACCAGCGAAGTGCTCATCGAGCAGTCCGTGCTTGGCTGGAAGGAAATAGAAATGGAAGTCATGCGCGACCGCAAGGACAACTGCGTGATCGTGTGCTCCATTGAAAACCTCGATCCCATGGGCGTGCACACCGGCGACTCCATCACCGTCGCCCCCGTGCAGACCCTCACCGACGTGGAATATCAGAAGATCCGCGACGCCTCCATCGCCATCATGCGCGAAATCGGCGTGGAAACCGGCGGATCCAACGTGCAGTTCGGCCTGAATCCCGAGAACGGCGAGCTTGTGGTCATCGAAATGAATCCTCGCGTGTCCCGCTCCTCCGCACTGGCCTCCAAGGCCACCGGCTTCCCCATCGCCAAGATCGCCGCCAAACTGGCCATCGGCTACACGCTGGACGAAATTCCCAACGACATCACCCGCGAGACCATGGCCAGCTTCGAGCCCGCCATCGACTACTGCGTGGTCAAGATTCCCCGCTTCACGTTTGAAAAATTCGCCGGCGCCAAGGACGAACTCACCACGTCCATGAAGAGCGTGGGCGAAACCATGGCCATCGGCCGCACCTTCAAGGAAGCCCTGCAGAAGGGACTCCGCTCTCTGGAAATCGGCGCGCCGGGCCTCGGAAGCCACTTCCGCGACGCTCTGCCCTCCATGGACGACATCATGGCCAAGCTGCGCACGCCCAATTCCAAGCGCATCTTCGCCCTGCGTCACGCCATTCTCGCGGGCATGAGCGTGGAAGACATTCACGCCGTCACCGCCATCGATCCCTGGTTCCTGCGCCAGATACGCGACATCGTGAAGATGGAAGGCGAACTGCGCGACTTCGCCCTCGGCAACTCCATGACGCCGGATAACCCCGAACTCGTCCATCTGCTGCGCCGCGCCAAGGAATTCGGCTTCTCCGACAGACAGCTCGCCGAGATGTGGAAACGCCCCGAAAGCGACGTGGCCGCGCTCCGCAAGGCCACCGGCACGGAACCGGTATACTATCTCGTCGATACCTGCGCCGCGGAATTCGAAGCCTACACCCCCTATTTCTACTCCACTTATGAAACCGGCCGGGAACTTGACGTGCATGACCGCAAAAAGGTCATCATTCTCGGCGGCGGCCCCAACCGCATCGGCCAGGGCATCGAGTTCGACTACTGCTGCTGCCATGCCTCCTTCGCTCTTCGCGACGAGGGCGTGGAAGCCATCATGGTGAACTCCAACCCCGAAACCGTGTCCACCGACTACGACACCTCCGACCGTCTGTACTTCGAACCCCTCACCTTCGAAGACGTGATGCACATCGTCAAGACCGAACGGCCCGACGGCGTCATCGTGCAGTTCGGCGGCCAGACCCCGCTGAACCTCGCCGTGCCGCTCCAGCGCGCCGGCGTGCCCATTCTCGGCACCAGCCCCGACGCCATCGACCGCGCCGAAGACCGCGAACGCTTCCAGGCTCTCATCCAGAAGCTGCACCTGCTTCAGCCTCAGAACGGCACCTGCATCTCTCTGGACGTGGCCAAGGAAGAAGCCGCCCGCATCGGCTACCCCATCATCGTGCGCCCAAGCTACGTGCTCGGCGGCCGCGCCATGATGGTGTGCTACGGTCCCGACGATCTTGACGACTATTTCCGCAACGTGGTGGGCACGGATACGCCCGAACATCCCATTCTCATCGACCAGTTCCTCGAAAACGCCATCGAAATGGACGTGGACGCTCTGGCCGACGGCAAGGACGTGTACGTCGCCGGCATCATGGAACACATCGAAGCCGCGGGCATCCACTCCGGCGACTCGGCCTGCTCGCTGCCGCCGTACTCCCTGCCGAACAGCATCGTCGAAGAAATCAGCCGTCAGACCATCGCCCTCGCCAAGGAGCTGCGCGTGGTGGGTCTGATGAACATTCAGTTCGCCATCAAGGATGACAAGATCTACATCCTCGAAGTGAACCCACGCGCCTCGCGTACCGCGCCGTTCGTGTCCAAGGCCACGGGCGTGCCGCTTCCCCGACTCGCCACCCAGATCATGCTGGGCAAGACTCTGGCCGAACTGGACCCCTGGTCCATGCGCAAAACCGGCTATGTGTGCGTGAAGGAAGCCGTGTTCCCGTTCAAACGCTTCCCCGGCGTGGACATCCTGCTCGGACCTGAAATGCGCTCCACCGGCGAAGTCATGGGCGTGGCCCGCACGTTCGACGAAGCCTTCCTCAAAAGCCAGCTCGGAGCGGGCCAGACGCTGCCCTCCTCCGGCAAGGTGTTCATTTCCGTGAACGACCGCGACAAGGAATTCGTGGTGCCCATCGCGAAGTCCTACGCCGACCTCGGCTTCGAACTTCTCGCCACGCGCGGCAC
>CALUUX010000052.1 GCA_944324085.1 uncultured Mailhella sp.
TCCCTTTGCGCCCTCTTCAAGAGCCTGAAGAATGCGCTTCGGCCCCATGCGCGTTTCCTTGGAGAGCCACGAAGCGACCACCGTGGCAAAAATGGCCATAGCCGCGGCAAAGAGCGGCGTGTACCCCATAAACATGATGGCCATGAGCACGACCAGCGGAATGATGAGATGGCCGCGTTTTTTGATCACCACCATGGCGTCGGGAATATACTCTTTGGAAAGCCCTTTAAGCCCCAGCTTTCTGGCCTCGAAATGCACGGCCATGATGAGCGCGAGATAGTACAGAAAGGCGGGAATGGCCGCCGCAAGCATAACCTTGGTGTAGCTCACGCCCAGAAATTCCGCCATGATGAAACCCACTGCGCCCATGATGGGCGGCGCGAACTGCCCGCCCGTGCTGGCCACGGCTTCCACGGCTCCGGCGAATTCCGCCTTATAGCCGGTCTTCTTCATGAGCGGGATGGTGATGGCGCCCGTGGTGGCCACATTGGCCAGCGCGCTGCCGTTGATCATCCCCATGAGCGCACTGGCGATGACCGACACCTTGGCCGGCCCGCCCGCCGTGCGCCCCACAAGAGTAAGCGCAAGATCGTTGATGAACTCACTGAACCCGCTGATGCGCAGAAACGCTCCGAACAGCACAAAAAGAAACACATACGTGGCCGAGACGCCAACGCCCACGCCGAGCAGCCCCTGACTGCCCCAGAACATGTGATCCATCACGCGCGTGAGGGAAAAACCCACATGACCGAAGGCTCCGGGAAGATATTTGCCGAGAAACGTGTACGCCAGAAAAATCAGCGCCAGAATGGCAAGGTTGGGCACCACGCGTCGCGCGCACTCGAAAGCCACAAGCACGCCTATGCCGGCCACCACATAATCCTGCGTCGTGAACCAGCCCCCGCCCATGGCGATATCGTCGTAATGAAGGATAAGGTATCCGAAAGAATAAAGACTTGCTCCCACGCACACGATATCCCACAGCGTGGGAAGCGCTCTGTTTCTTTTTTCGCGACGCAACGCGGGATACATGAGCGAGGCGAGCACCATCAGAAAAATAATATGGAAGGAACGCAACTTCATGGCGTCCATGGTAGCAAACACGGACGCATACAGCTGAAACAGAGAAAACACCACGCAGATAACAGCTACCACGTGGGCAAAGATCCCATGAAACTGTCTGGTTCTGGATTCACTGTCCTTCTCTTCCACCAGAGCCTGCGCTCTGGCCTGCTCTTCCGCGGTGGCGACGATATCTCCAGTTTCCGTCGTCACCACGGCATCTTGATTTACATTCTTGTCCATCAGAACCACCTAGGGAAATAGTGCGGACGTCTCCAAAAAGAGAGCGTCCGCTTGTTGTCTAATAACCGTACGGGCGCGCTGTCAAGGCATAGTCCACAAAACGCTTGCTCACCGCGAAGAATCCGCGTCTCCGCACTCGTCAATGAGATAAAGAATATTACGGTACGCCAGTCCGCTGTGCAGCGTAAGCCCCACCTCGCAGGTACGGGATGTGCTGAAGGCGGCTTCACAGCCCTGCACTTTTTCCCGCAAACCAGCCAGCGCGGCGGCATTAAGTTCCGGCCGGGAAAAGCCCTTGTCGCCGGAAAAGCCGCAACAGAAAATCCCTTCCGGCAACACGACGTCGCGGGCGCACAGACCCGCCACGTTGACAAGCGAATCCGTCAACCCCATGGCTCTCGTGGAGCAGGTCGCATGAACGGCGACTCGTCCGTATTTCCGTTGAAAGCGAAGACGACCGACCAGAAAGCGCAACGTGAACTCCACCGGCTCATACAGGGCAAGGCGAGAATCCAGCGTCTTGCGCATTCGGGCAAGACAAGGACTGGTGTCGCACATCACGGGCCAGCGACCGTTTTCCGAGGCGATCAGAAAAGCGTCGTTCAAGGAGGCGGCGCATTCATCCGCCTGCTCTTTCATGCCCTTGGTCTCAAAAGCCTTGCCGCAGCACAATTTCTCCACATCGCGCGGAATGACGACCTCATACCCGGCTTTCTCCAAAAGGCGCAACGCCACGTCCATAAGGGGTTCCACCTGCCGGCCGGACTCCCCGCCATACCCCATGGAACGCACCGCGCAGGACGGAAAATACACGACCTTTTCCCCGGACTTCGAGTGAGTCTTCGGCAGCGGTGCCCCCCCCTTCAAGCCGACTTCCGCGAGATCCGGCAAGGTCATGCCCGTGATCTTTCCCGCCAGTCGGCCTGTTTTTTCCGCAAGGGCGTGCCCCATAGCGCGATGAGCTCCCGACGCGACATTCAGCGCAAAAGAAAGCGTTCGCGACACGGGAGCCACATGGCGCGCCGTCAAGGTCGCAAGTTTCTTCTCCCTATCGGTAAGTGCGTCATGTCTGAGACGCCGCATGAAATTCGCCACGTCAATGCCGAGCGGGCAACGCGTGGAACACAAGCCGTCCGTCGCGCAGAGCGACAAGCCCAGATCGCGAAACACGCTTTTCCACTCCTCGGCGCGGGCCGTTTCACCGGCCTGTTCGAGCGCGGCAATGGCGCGCAACGCATAAATGCGCTGACGGGGACTGAAACCTATCCGGGCCGAAGGACACACCGATTCACAGAACCCGCAGTCCACGCAAAGGTCGATCCCTTGCCCCACGGCACCCACGAACTTGAGCCCTTCGAGATGACAACGGGGAGAATCATTGAGCAGACAGCCGCGATTCAGAACGTTAGCGGGATCAAGCAGACGCTTGACCGAAGTCATCATGCCGTAGAGCTCTTCGCCCCACTCTCTGGACACAAAAGACGCCACGGCCCGTCCCGTACCGTGTTCAGCCTTGAGAGAACCGCCAAGAGAAAGAATGAGCGCGGCGGCGCGTTCGATGAATCGCCCGAGCCGTTCCACTTCCGGCGGCTCGGAAAGCCGCAGCGGCACCGTACAATGAAGATTGCCGTGCAGCGCGTGCCCGTTCACGCCGCAGCGTTGAAACCCCAGATCCTGAAGAATGCGCACAAGGCCGTGACTGGCTTCGGGCAGACGCTCCAGGGGAACGCAATAATCCTCCACATAGGCGTATTCCGAAGGCATGCGCGTGCCCGCCATGGCGGGAAAAAGCGCGCGACGGATATTCCACAACCGTTCGCATTCCTCGTTCCCCGTCACGAAACCAAGCCTCGCGCAAGGATGATGTCCTTCAAGTATTGCCTGAAGGGTCTCCATATTCCGCGCAAGGGAAGACGCGTCTTCAGCTCTCGTTTCCACAAGCAGCGCGCAGTTGTCGGAAGTCTCCCCAACGGGACGAAATTCCTGCGGGAAACCAGGAAGTTCCGCAAGGCCGCGCAAAGAGATGTCGTCCAGAAACTCTCCGGCGTACACGCCCTGACAGGCGCGCATCTCCAGCACCGCTTCCATGGCCGCGTCCATGGAAGAAAACAACATCATGGCGGTGCCCCGCTCCGGAAGCATAGGCACGGTACGCAGCGTCACGGAAAGAATGACGCCCAACGTTCCTTCCGACCCCACCAGCAGGTGAGCGAGGATATCTACGGGATCCTCATAATCAAGAAAGGCGTTCAGCGCGTATCCGCAAGTGTTGCGAATAAGAAATTTACGGCGCACGGTCTCCGCGTTTTCCGCGGAAGCGAGCAAGCCGGCCCTCAGCTGACCAAGTTCGCGGAGAAGATCGGCATGGGAAGTTCTAAAAGCATGAACGCTCGCCTCGTCAGCCGTGTCTACATGACAACCGTCGGCAAGCATAAACTCCACGGCTTCCAGCGAATGATAAATATTGTTCGCCACCGTACACCCCAGTCCGGCGGCGTTGTTGGCCGTCATGCCGCCGATGGTGGCGGAAGCGATGGAGGACGGATCGGAAGAAAGAAAGCGTCCGTACGGAGCGAGCGCGGCATTAATTTCGCCGCCGGTCGAACCGCAACGGGCGCGCACGGACAAGCCGTTACGAAGCACGCTGACGCCGCGCCATGCGGAACCGCGAAGACGCACGGCCACGTCTTCAGCCACGCTCTGGCCGCTCAAAGAGGTTCCGGAACCTCGAAATGTCAGGGAAACGCCGCAAGACGCGGCACAGGCGAGGAGCTGTTTCAACTCCTCGAGAGATGTAATGTCTATCACGGCAAACGCGCGCGGTTCAAAGGGACTGGCATCGACGGAAAAAATTCTGGCCAGGGCCTCTCCTGTATGCGTCTGCGACCAGGGCAGGAATTCCCGCACCTTGTTCAAAAAAACCTGACTGCGCATGAAAACCTCTTGTTACGCTTTCCTGAAAGGAAGACCTCCGAAGACTGTCCTCCGCCGAAAACCGTCCCATGCCGGGCCGGGCACACCCACACAGCGGGAAGCGTCACAAAAGTCCGGCCGAACGGCCCCACGCTTCACGCACCGCGCGCCAGTCCATCGTCCCCAAAACGCCCGGACCGCGGCGAAAAACACGCCGTCGATCCAGAACAAACGGCATATATCAAAAAAGCCCCCTGCATGTATGCAAGGGGCCATTTTGTCACTGGTGGGTCACCGGAGACTCGAACTCCGAACCAATTGATTAAGAGTCAACTGCTCTACCAATTGAGCTAGTGACCCAGTGCATCTGAAGCGCAGAAAGAGTCATAGCTCCGCGGTACCGCTTCGTCAAGAAAAATTTTGCCTTTTCCTCCAAAAAAGTTTAGTTTGCCTCCCATGAAAAGACTGCTGCGAGTTCTCTGTCTGTTCTGTCTGCTGACGACGCTGCTTCCGTTCCTGACGGGGGGAGCGTCTGCCCTTGCGGATACCGATCCGCCCTATCGCTTTCATACGGAATGGGCCAAGCTGTCCGCCGTGGACGGAAGACAGCTGACGCCTCCCGTGGATAAAAACACCTCCATGGCCGTCCTGTGGCTGCTCCCCGCTCAGGGCTATCACACCTACGCTCATGAAGCAGGCGACGAAGGCATTCCGCTCACCGTCACCGTTCTGGCCGACGGCGAGCCGCTCCCTGAAAGCAAGGTGCAGATCCATTACACCTCCGGAACGCAAGTTTCGCTCGCGGACGGAGGACAAAGCCGCCAACTTTTCGGTTCGGCGCCGGTCTTTCTCGTTTTCCGGGAAAGCGAACCGAGAGCCGTAACGCTGGACATCTCCCTGCTGGCCTGCTCCGATCAGCACTGCCAGCCCGTGCATACCCGGATCCTTCTGCCGACGGCTCCTCCGGAACTCAACAACGCGGCGCAGCAGCCATGGTTTGAAACCTTTCTTGCCAGCAAAGCCTGCTGCGGAGAAAATACCGTTCCTCCGGAAGTGCCCGCCGTCTCCCTTCCGCCCGACGACGCGCTCTCCCCTCTGAGACACGCCAATCTCCTGCCAGACGCCCCCACATCCGTGTTCAAACGGAAAACGGAACGCAGCGTCGCTCCCGCCGTGCCCGTCCCCTCCTCCAGCGTTCCCGCCCCGCAACGGTACGACTTCACGCCTCAGCACCTGGAGGGCAGCTTCCAGATCGACGGATGGGCCCGCGCCGTAGGGCTCGGTCTGCTTGCCGGACTCATTTTGAACTTCATGCCCTGCGTTCTCCCCGTGCTCACCATGAAATTTTCCATGCTGCTCGACGCGGAAGAGGATTTTGAAAAAAGACGGCGCAGCATTCGCGAACACACGCTGTTCTTTGCCGCGGGCATCGTGACATGGTTTGCCATTCTGGCCGTTCTCTCCGGCGTTACCGGCATTTTGTGGGGACAACTCTTTCAGAGCAGCGAAGTCATCTTTCTTATGCTGCTTATCGTGTTCTGCATGGGACTTTCCATGTTCGACGTGTTTCACCTGCCCGTGCTCGATCTTCAGAGCCACCACAGCTCTTCGCCGCGCATGCAGGCGTTCAGCACCGGCATGTTCACCACGCTGCTTGCCACGCCGTGCAGCGGTCCTCTGCTCGGAGGCGTGCTGGCCTGGGGCATCACCAAACCGCTGCCCGTGCTCATGACCATTTTCGCGGCCACCGGCGTAGGCATGGCCACGCCTTACGTGCTGCTGGCCTGCTTTCCAAAACTCATACGCTTTCTCCCCCGTCCCGGAGCGTGGCTCAGCGTGCTGGAGCGAGTGCTCGGCTTTCTGCTCATGGGAACAGCCATCTATCTGTTCTCTCTGCTGCCCCCGGCTCTGCACGTCAAAACGCTCATCACGCTGCTTGTGGCCGCCACCACGGCGTGGATATGGGGTCGCTGGGGCAGTCTCCGAGGGTCCATCACCCGGCGCATGTTCCTAGGCGCCTTTGCCTTCGCCGCCATATTCCTTTCCGGCTTCTGGGCCTTCCTGCCGGAGCAGAAAGAAATTGTCCCATGGGTGGAGTTTTCCGAAGAAGAATTCCGCGCCAGTCTCGGCAAAAAGGCCATGATCGTGGAATTCACGGCTGACTGGTGCCCTACCTGCAAAGTGCTCGAACGCACAACGCTTGCCGCTCCCAATCTGCTGCCTATCCTTGACCAGTATTCTCTCACGGCGATGAAAGTGGACATGACCTTCAAAAACGACTCGCATCAGACGCTGCTCAAGTCTCTCAACAGCGCGAGCATTCCCCTTCTGGCGATCTTTCCCGAAGGCGAAGGTGCGGCGCGTCCCGTCATTCTGCGAGACATCTATACCACGACGGATCTCCATCTTGCCTTGCGTCAGGCAAAAATTCCGCATAAACGCATGGTGGAAATGCTGAATCCCGTCAAACTTCTCAGTGAACCAAGGAAATAACTGCCCCTGAGGCCGTTTCCGCAAACCAAACACACAGGTTTCCTATGAAAACAGTCAAGACGCTCCCTGAATTCGCCACTCTTTCCGAACTGGAAATCAACGCCGCTCTCGACGCCTACGACGACTCCGTGGAAGAGGAACACAGCAGCTGCGGCGGCGGAGAAGAAAACGAACCGACCTCGGAAAGCCCCATCGTGGCCGAAGTGTTTCGCCTTATCCGGGCCTACACCGACCGCATGAACGCCATCATCGTGGAGGCCAAAGAGCAGAACAAAGAAATCTCCGACAACTTTCTGGCGGAGCTCTTTTCCTTCGAACCGGAAGCTCCCATCGAACGCATCGCTTTCGATTTCGTGACCGACGCCGTGCTCGACGAAGAGGATGACGACGAAAAATAATCCCGCGACGCCGGCGAAGTCGACACGCGCGTCTCCAGACAAGTTCGTCGCGTTTTCGCAAAAAGGGAAAAACGGCATTCTCCGTTTTTCCCTTTTTTTGCCTCGTTTCGTCGAGAGCATTTCCCTGATTCAGGCAGAAGCGAGGCCTATCCGCCCCAAACGCATTGCGCCCTGCAGCCGCCGGGCCGTGAAACTGATTGCGTCGCGGGGCCGCTTCATCTTGTCAAAGGCGCGCTCAACCACTCTCCGTTCACCACATTCTGCGGCTTTCCTTCCCGAAATCGACGAATGTTTTCCAGAGTTATGGACACAATGTTGCGGCGGGCTCCGTCCGTCATCCACGCGATGTGCGGCGTAATGAGCGAGCGCGGAGCCGAAAGAAGCGGATCGTCCGCCGCGGGAGGCTCTCGTTCCAGCACGTCCGCTCCGAAACCGCCAAGCCGGCCTTCCCGCAGCGCGTCAGCCACATCGACGCCCCGCACCACGGGTCCGCGCGACGTATTAATGAGCAACGTTCCCGGTTTCATCAACGCCAGCGTGTCACGACAAACGAGACCGCGCGTCT
>CALUUX010000053.1 GCA_944324085.1 uncultured Mailhella sp.
ACGCGTCCCTGCACGATAAGCGCGCTGTCCATGGACTTATCTCTGGGACTGTTCGAAGATAGGATCGGAGACGTACCAGCCGCTGTCGTCCCGGCATATCGCCAGGCGATGCGTCGCTCCCGACGCCGTCACCTGCGCTTTGCGGCAGGAAAGCCCGAGACCGGACGTATAGACGTTCTCCAGCGCGACCAGGGAATCCGCCCCGTACGGCGTAGCCATCACGGCCTGCTGACCGGGCGTCATGCGGGAAACGGCCACGGCAAAAGGGTCGCCCGCGGAAACAGTCGCCTTCTCCGCTTCGGGCACGGACGTTCCCGACTGCGGCGCGCAGGCGCAAAGACTCGTCAACGCGGCCAAAGCCACGATGACGGCCTTGCCGCGACTGACGATAAAAAACTTGCTGCTACTGAATGGATGTCGACTCACGGGTGCCTCCGTTGGCGGAGTCGAACTGATCGCTCTGCGTCTGGGACTGAAGGTAATAGGCTTCGGCGGAATAATGGCCGAGTCGGGAACATACGTCTTTGTAGCTCGCCCCATTCTGCATGAGCGTTCTCACAAACACGTGACGAAGATCGTTGAGATGCAGATCGGGCCTTCCGAGTTCGTTTCTCAACTTGTCCCAGAAGGAAAACAACGACACCACCCGCTTTCCGCTTCCCTGATGAAAAAAAAGCCACGGCACATCGGCGCGCCGAGGAAATGTTTTTATAAGGCGGACGGCTTCGTCGCTTAACGGAATGCAGCAGTTCTCACCGGAAGGCGTGCGCCGCGTGACGAGCATGCCCTGACGCAGATTCACGTCTTCCCAGCGGGCGTACAGAATTTCCGACTTTGAGGCTCCCGTCAGAAACAGAAGGTAGATGGCGCGGGCTGACACGTTGCTGGAATACTGACTCAGCAGAGATAAAAGTTTCCGCTTTTCCTCGTTCGTCAACGCTTCGGGACGCCGTCCGTTATGACGAGGACACCGGACGTCACAAAAGGCGGCGTCGCTTTCCAGACAGCCCCAACGGACAGCGCAGTTCAAAATATACTTGACCAGCCAGAACAGGCGATAGCGGGTACTGGAAGATAATCCGGCAAGCTCCAGCGTTGAAAGCCAGGCCCGCAGCGACGCCTCGGAAACTTCCGTCAACGGCATCTTGCCAAGATAAGGCAAAACATGGCGCGCCAGGTATCGCTCATCCGTTTTCCAGCTTCTCTTATTCTCGCGTATGAATGGCAGATAACGTTCCCTGACGAAGTCGCAGAACAAAATGACTTCACCGGGGACAGGAAGAGCGTTTTTTGTTCTTTTGATAACCATGCGTTTGCAGCCCAAGGTGTCAAATAAGGTGTACAACTGCGCCACAAGGTGTACAACTGCGCCACTAAGAAAAAATTCTTTCGGTGGTCAATTTATCCTCTAAAAAAACGTTAGTCAATCAGAAAAAGAGACCTTGCAACAGTCCATGCGTCGATGGCGCAGTTGTACACAATATTATTCGTTTAGTAAAAATTTTTTCTGAATGATTTTGCTTTTTTACGAAACGTGGAGCGTGCCATGCCCGTACGTTTTGCGGCCTCGGTTATGGAAATACAGCCCTGCTTCCAAAGCAAAAAAATCTCCGAAAAATTTTTTGTCTTCTGTCGGGGTTTCGGACCGAAGCGTACGCCGTTGCGCTTCGCGACGGCGATACCTTCCGCTTGTCGTTTCCGGATATTCTCGCGTTCGCTCTGCGCCACAAAGGAAAGAACCTGCAAGACGATATCCGCAATGAACGTGCCGAGCAGATCCTTGCTTCTTCTGGTATCGAGCAGGGGCATATCCAGAACAAAAATATCGACTTGTTTTTCCTTGGTAAGAAAACGCCACTGCTGCTGAATTTCCTCATAATTGCGTCCGAGTCTGTCAATACTGGTAATGCAGAGCACATCTCCAGGCCGCATGCGCTCAAGCATGGACTGGTATTGCGGACGTTGAAAATCCTTGCCCGACATTTTGTCCATGAAAATCCGTTCCGCTGGTATGGCTCGCTGTTCCAAGGCGACGCGCTGACGCCCTTCGTTCTGATCTGTGCTGGAAACGCGGATATACCCGTATGTCTGTTCCATGATCGCTCCTTCTGGGTTCGAGTTGTCGATCCCCGCGCGGAAGCGTCCAGCCTTGCGGATCGGGCGACGGCCTGCGTCGTCGGATGGGACGGCCCTTCGCGGCGCGGTGAAAATCGCTCAGATATGCAAAAAGCACGGGCCTTCCCTTCCATGCCTTTCTCATGCCTGTGACAGTAGGGACTCAAGATACCGTCCTTTTTTCATCTGGCAAGAACGGTCACGCCGCTCTGGAAGCGGACGAAAAAAAAGCCCCGACCTGTCGAAAACGACGCACACCGGGGCTTTTCATGCTTTTGAGACTGAGGAAAGATTGGGGCACGCCGCCCGCATTTTTTTGAAACGGAGGATCGGCGAGCGACGCCGGAGCCTTTCGGCAGACGATTTTTCCGCGCGCCCTCTCCACGGAATGACGGACGGAGCCGCGCCTTCTTTGCAAGGCAAGCGGAAATACTCGCGGAGCGGAAACGAAAGACGTTAAAAATAAAAAGCCAAGGCTGATCACAACCTTGGCTTTTGGAAATTTGGCTCCCCGAGACGGACTTGAACCGCCAACCTAGTGATTAACAGTCACCCGCTCTGCCTATTGAGCTATCGGGGAACGACGCGATCTTCGTCGCAGGGATGTTCTTAGTCGTTTTCCCCATGACCGTCAAGCGTTTTTCCGCGACTTTTTTATTTTTTCCGCCGACGCTTTCCGGAAGGGGACGCCTTTTCCTCGACGAACCTACTTCGCCGCGCCGCCCATGGTCAGCGGACGCAGCGCGGGTCCGGCGGGCAGAATCTCTCCGTTGCGGCCTATGGTCACCACCTCGCAGGGAATGTCGCGACCGCAGCGGGTCAGGGCTTCGCGAACGGCCAGTTCCAGCCCGCCGCAGCAGGGCACGTCCATGCGGACCACGGTCACGCTGCGCACGGCGTTGCCGCGCAGAATTTCGCCCAGTTTTTCGGCGTAATTCACGGCGTCAAGCTTGGGGCAGCCTATGAGCGTCACCCTGCCGCGCATGAAACGACGGTGAAATCCGGCGAAGGCGTAGGCCGAGCAGTCGGCGGCCACGAGCAGATCGGCGTTCTGAAAATACGGCGCGTTGATCGGCGCGAGCTTGATCTGCACGGGCCAGAAACGCAGTTCGCTCTTCTCCTCCCCGGCGGGCGCGGCGGGAAGTTCGCGGCCAGACGCCGACAAATGTTCCTTCACGGCCTCCTCGTCATAGGCGGCGGCTTCGCGGAAATCGAAGGATATGGCTCCGGCCGGACAGGCGGGCAGACAGTCGCCGAGGCCGTCGCAGTAATCTTCGCGCGCCAGACGCGCCTTGCCGTCCCGCATGACGATGGCTCCTTCGTGGCAGGCGTTCGCGCACAGGCCGCAGCCGGTGCACGCTTCCTCATTGATGTGGATGATTCTTCTAAGCATGGGTTCTCCCGGTTTCGTTCGCGAAAAAAGCCGCGATCCGTTGTCGCAGGTCTCGCCGTCGCGAATCCCGCGGCCGGCGCGCGTGTCCTTTGGCAAAAGATAAGCCCGAACATGCCGCGCGCAAGGATATTTTTCCGTGACTTCAGGCATTGACGTCGCCTCGCGCCGGTCGTACACCGGGCAACGTTCGACGCGGACGCTCCGGCGTTTTTCCCACGTCTGGCCTCGCCGTCCGTTCTGAAAAACGCGCCGCGCAAGCCGGAAACGTCGTTTTTCCGGCGTCCGCCCACGAACCCGCCACGCGGACGACCTCCGCACAAACCGCGCCTTTCGCGCAGGAGAATCTCGCCATGGATGCCACGGAGCGCATCTTTCTCGCCATGATCGACTATTTCGCCGGAGACCCCCGGCGCATTCAGCACTTCACCAAGGTGCACGCCTACGCGCGCCTCATCGGTCGAGAAGAAGGTCTGGCCCCGCGCGAACAGTTCATTCTGGAAACGGCGGCCCTCGTGCACGATATCGGCATACGCCCGGCGGAGGCGAAATACGGCAGCTGCTCCGGCGCGCTTCAGGAACGGGAGGGGCCGGCCGAGGCGGAAGCTCTGCTCCGCGCGCTCGACGTGGACGCCGACGTCATCGAGAGAGTCAGCTATCTCGTGGGACATCACCACACCTACGCCGGCGTGGACGGCGCGGATTACCGCATTCTCGTGGAAGCGGATTTTCTGGTCAATCTGCACGAGGACGGCGAAAGTCAAAAGGCCGTCCGCGCCGCCTACGAACGCGTTTTCCGCACCGCCGCCGGCAGAAAGCTGTGCCGCGTCATGTTCGGCCTGAAAGACGAAATCTGAAAACAAACGTCGCGCGTGCCCCTTCGCCGGGCGTTCGCGCCTTCGGATCGCCCTTCTCCGCTCCGAACGTCCGCGGAAGAACGCTCTCCGCGTCCCTTTCGCCCCGCTCTCGCGGAAGGGCGCGCGGACTTGCGCTCCGCCGCTTCCGACCGCCGACGGCAGATCACGCTCTTGAAGCGATTTCTTTGAGCCCCGCGGGACGCGCGTTTTATGCCAAAAATGTTCATTATGGACACCGATCTGGAGCCACTTTTGGAAAAATGTTTGAATATTTTTAAAAAGAACATGTATTTTCAATATGTTGCATTTATTGCCATGATTGACAAAATCATGCATCGGGCATAAGTTGCTCACAGCCGCCTTTCCGTTGCGCCACAACGGCCGGAAAGTTTTCCCACTCACCTTAGAACAACGTTCAGAGGTTCACTCCGTTGAAAAAATCGTTAGCCGTCCTCATGTCTCTGGCCATGCTCCTCGCCGGCTCCGTCGCCGCCGAGGCCAAGATCACCCTCAAGGTCGCCAACTCCGGCCCCGACACTCCGGAACACCGCACCGTGTGCGCGGCCGACGTGTACACCGACATGGTGCGCAAGGCCACGAACGGCGAAGTCGAACTCGTGTTCTATCACGCGAGCAAGCTCGGCGGCGAAGCCGAAGCTCTGGAAGGCATCCAGATGGGCACCATCGACATGGGCACCCTTACGAGCGGCCCCGCCGCCAACTTCGTGCCCCAGACCATGGTCTTCGACATTCCCTATCTCATCAAGAACAGCCCCGCGGGCTGGGAATTTCTGAAGTCCGACTTCGTGAAGAAGCTTTCCGACGAATTCCTCAAAAGAACCGGCGTGCGCATTCTCGCCGTGGCCGAACACGGTTTCCGCCACTTCACCGCCAAGGGCGTGGAACTGCGTTCCCCCGCCGACATGAAGGATCTCAAGATCCGCGTCATGGAAAATCCCGCGCACATGGCCATGACCCGCGGCCTCGGCGCGTCTCCCACGCCCATTTCCTACAGCGAACTGTACATGGCTCTCCAGCAGGGCGTGGTGGACGGCATGGAATGCCCCATCGGCAACATTCACGACTCCAAGTTCTACGAAGTACAGGACAGCCTCGTGCTTGACGGCCACCTCTACGGCCCGCTGCTCATCTTCATCAACGAAGACAAGTTCCAGAGCCTCACCCCCGCCCAGCAGGAAGCCCTGTACAAGGGCGCGGAAGCCTTCTGCATCGTGCACGCCGGCATCACCGCCGCCAGCGACGCCGCCGCGCTCAAGGACATGGCCGACAAGGGCATGAAAATCCACCAGCCCAACCCCGAAGAGCAGAAGATGTTCCACGACGCGGCTCAGCCCGCTGCCCTCAAGATCATCGCCGACCGCGTGGGCCAGGACTGGGTCGACGGCGCCGTCAAGGCCGCCCAGGCGGCCGAAGCCAAGGTGGCCGGCAACGAAAAGCAGCTCATGGACGAATGCATCCGTGAAGCTCAGGAAATGGTGATGATCGCCCGCGCCAAGTAAGCGGCCTCTCTCTCCGCGTGTTCCCGGGAAAGGCTTTTTCTGCGGAATGAGCCTTTCCCGGTTGTTTTGTCCCGTAACATCCGCACGGTCTTTTGACGGTGGCATCGTCCCCGACTTTTTCCTGTGCGGGCCTTAGCAGAAGCATGACGGTATGTGCTTCTTCCCTTTTTGAGGTTTACCCTAATGAAAAATGTCATGACGTTGATTTCCCTTCAGATCAACAGGCTGACCAATGTTCTCATGAAAATCAGCCTGTGGCTGGGCATCGCCCTCTGCATTGTTATGGTCGTGGCCACGCTGGGGCAGGTATTCTGCCGCTTCACCCATCTCTTCACCTTTGAAACCAGCGAAGAAATCGCCCGCTTCAGCATGTGCTGGCTGGCCATGCTGGGCAGCGCGGCCGCGCTGCGACAGGGCAGACATCTCGGCGTCCGCATTCTGGTGGACCATCTGCCCTCCGGCGTGTACGACAAATATCTCGCCCCGATCATTCAGCTCGTCATGCTCGCCTTCTTCCTGCTCGTCACGATCAAGGGCTGGGCCTTCGCCATGCGCGGCGCCATGCAGGTTTCCCCCGCGCTTCAGATTCCCATGATGTATCCCTATCTGTGCCTGCCCGTGGGCGGCGCGCTCATGGCGCTGAGCATGGTCGCCGACATGCTCCAGGACCGCTTCCCCACCAGCGCGGGTTCCAACGCCAGCATCGCCAGCACCGTCATGGAAGACATCTCCGAAGTGGCCGCCACCTGCGAAAACGCTCAGGACGTTCCCGTCTTCGACCCCCTGAATCAGAACCGCGACAGCAAGTAGGGATCACGCCATGCTCACGCTCATTTTTCTCGTCTTTCTGGTCTCGCTGTTTCTCGGCGTGCCGGTCGCCCTCTGCCTCGCCTTCACCACGGTGGCGGGCCTCATGCTTCACGACACCTCCCTGCTCGTGGTCGTCCAGCGCATGTTCCAGGGCTTCAACTCCTTCTCCCTTCTCGCCGTGCCCTTCTTCGTGCTCGCCGGCGATCTCATGAACAAGTGCGGCATCACCCAGCGGCTCATCGACTTCTCCTACATGCTGGTGGGCCGCATTCCCGGCGGTCTCGCCCATTCCAACATCGCGGCGTCCATGTTTCTCGGCGGCATCAGCGGATCCGCCGTGGCCGACGCCGCGGCCATCGGCTCCATCATGGTGCCCGGCATGATCCGCAACGGCTACAATCCCGGTTTCAGCGCGGCCGTCACCGCCGCCGCTTCCACCATGGGCCCCATCATTCCGCCGTCCATCCTCATGGTCATCATGGGCGTCACCACGGGCATGAGCATCGGCGGTCTGTTCATGGCGGGCATCGTGCCCGGCCTCATGCTCGGACTCGGCATGATGGCTTACAGCTATTTCGTGGCCATTCGCGAAAACTATCCCCGCGACCCCAACCCCCTCACCCTCAAACGCTTCTGCAGGGAATTCTGGAAGGCTCTGCCCGCGCTCATGGCCCCCACCATCATCATGGGCGGCATCATGTTCGGCATCTTCACCTCCACCGAAGCCGCGGCCGTGGCCGTGCTCTACGCCCTGCTGCTCGGCCTCTGCCACCGCACCCTGCGCCTCAACGACCTCATTGAAGTGCTCGGCTCCAGCGTGCTCACCACCGCCGTGCTGCTGCTCATCATCGGCACGGCCAACGCCTTCGCCTGGCTACTCGCCGCCGAACAGATTCCCAACCAGCTGGCCGCGCTCATTCAGTCCGTCACCAGCAACAAGCTCGTCATCCTGTTGCTGATCAACATTCTGCTGCTCTTCGTGGGCATGTTCATGGAAGGCGGCGCGGCCATCATCATCCTGGCCCCCACGCTGCTCAACGTGGCCACCCAGGTGGGCATCGAACCGCTGCACTTCGGCATGATCATGGTTCTGAACATGGCCGTGGGCCTGCTCACGCCGCCGCTCGGCGTGTGTCTGTTCGTGATATGCGGCGTCACCAAGCTGGATCTGTCGTACGTCATCAAGGCCGTGCTGCCCTTCATCGCCGTGGAACTCGCCGTGCTGCTGCTGGTCACCTACGTGCCCGCCTTCTGCCTGACCATTCCCCGCATGCTGGGCTACCTCTAAGATTCCATGTTCCCGCCCGGGCCGTGTTTTGCGTCCGGGCGGCGTTTTCTTCCCACGCTTCGGGGCCCCGCCCCACAACCACTACGGACGTTTCACCGTCACTTTGCCATGAACACGACTCTCAGTTCCCACGTCACGCCGCTGCGCTTCAGCGTCATCCGCAGCATGCTCGAACGGGCCTCGGCCTATCACGACGTCATATCCCTCAGCATTGGCGAACCGGACTTCGACACCCCTGATTTCGTGTGCGAAGCCGCCATGAAAGACGCCGAACGCGGTTTCACCCACTACGCCGCCTCCCGCGGCGACCGCGACCTGCGCGCCGCCCTGCTCGCCGCGGAACGCGCCAAGTCCGGCCTGCCCTGGGAGCAGGAACATCTGCTCATCACCTCCGGGGCCATGCACGGCCTTCTGGCCGTCATGCGCACGCTTCTCGACGAAGGCGACGAAGTGCTCTGCCCCGCGCCCTGCTTTTCCGACTATCAGGGACACTGCGCCCTGGCCGGAGGCAAGCTCGTGCAGGTGGCCACGCGCTTTGAAGACGGCTTTCTCCCCACGCGTGAAGCCATGGAAGCCGCGCTTACCCCGAAAACGCGCGCCCTTCTCGTCAATTCGCCCTGCAACCCCTCGGGCGTGGTGTTCGACGCCGCGACCCTGGACATGCTGGCCGACGTCGCCGAGAGCCACGATCAGGTGGTGATTTCCGACGATGTGTGCGACAGCAGCGTGTTCAAGGGGCGGGCGGAAAGCATCGACAAGCGTCCGGGCATGTTCGAGCGCACCGTGGTGCTCAACTCCTTCTCCAAAGCCTTCGCCATGACAGGCTGGCGCGTGGGCTACGCCCTCGGCCCCGCGTGGATCATGAACGAAATGATCAAGGTGCTGAGCTATTCCGTGGCCAGCACCGGCACCCCGAATCAGCGCGCCGCGCTGGCCGCGCTCAACGGGCCGCGCGAAGAATTCGACGCCTTTCGCGACGCCTACCGCCGCCGCACGAAGCTCGCGGCCGAACGCCTGAACGCCATGCCCGGCGTGCGCTGTCTGGAACCGGCGGGCACGTTCTATCTTTTCCCGCATATCGACGCCGCCGAAGACGATTCCCTGGCCTTCGCCCTCGACCTGCTGGACAAGGAACAGGTCATCGTGGTGCCCGGCTTCCCCTTCGGGCCGGAAGAAACGGTCAAAGGCTGCGTGCGCCTCGCCTGCACCGTGAACGAAGAAAAACTCGCCGAGGCCATGGATCGCCTCGAACGGTATCTCAAGGAGAAAAAGTCATGAGTCTGCCTTCCGGCATTGCCGACGAGCTGAAAAAGATTCTCGGTCCCGAGGGCTTTCTTGAAAGCGAGGAAGATCTGCGCTCCTTCGCGTACGACCTTTTTGCCAACCACAAGCCCGACGCCGTGGCCCTGCCCGCCACGGTGGAGGAAGTTTCGGCTGTCATGCGGCTGTGCAACCAGCATCACGTTCCGGTGTACCCGCGCGGCTCCGGCACCAGCCTTGCCGGTTCTCCGGTGCCGGTTCTGGGCGGACTCGTGCTGTGCAGTTCGCGCATGAACAAAATACTGGAAGTTTCCGTCACCGATCGTCTGGCCCGCGTGCAGGCCGGATGCGTGACCGGCAACCTTCAGAAGGCCGCGGCGGAAAAGGGACTCATGTATCCGCCGAACCCCACCTCCTGCCTGTATTCCACCATCGGCGGCAACGTGGCCACCAACGCGGGCGGCGCGAGCGGCGCGAAGTACGGCGTCACGCGCGATTACCTGCTCGGCCTCACCGCGGTGATGCCCGACGGCGAAATCGTCCGCATGGGCAATCGCTGCCAGAAGGACGTGACCGGCTTCGATCTGCCCCGCCTGATCTGCGGCTCCGAAGGGCTGCTCGCCTTCATCGCGGAAGTGACGGTGAAGCTCGTTCCTCTGCCCGAAAGCGTCCGCACCGCGCTCGCCTACTTCAGCGACGCGGCCGAAGCCGGTTCCGTGGTCACCGACATCGTGGGGCACCGCATTCTGCCCTGCACCCTAGAACTCATGGACGGCGTGTTCCTGAAAACCGTGGCCGAAGTGTACGGCGTGCCCTGCCCCGAAGGCGCGGGCGCGGCTCTGCTCATTGAGGTGGACGGGCCGGACATGGTGCTTGAAGGTCAAATGAAAACCATCGAGGCCATCTGCCGCGACCACAAGGCCATCGGCATGGAATTCGCCCACAGCGAAGAAGAACGCGACATTCTCTGGAAGGCTCGCCGCGGCGGCACCGCCGCGCTGGTCCGCAAGGCCGACAGACTGGTCACGCTGGACTACGCGGTGCCGGTTTCCCTGCTGCCGCGCGCCCTCAAGATCATGGAAAGCCTCGCCCAGGAACATCGCTGCGACGTGGTGACCATCGCCCACGCGGCGGACGGCAATCTGCATCCCATGGTGCTCTACAGCCCGAGCGATCCCGAACAGGACGCGGCCTACCGCGCCTTCTGCGACGCCTCCACCCGCGCCATTCTGGAACTCGGCGGCACCATCAGCGGCGAACACGGCATCGGTCTGGAAAAACGGAAGTACATGCCCATGCAGCTCGGCGACGAACAGATGCGCATCATGCGCGGCGTCTGCCGCCTGTTCGACCCCTACGGGATCATGAATCCCGGCAAGCTGGAGAGATAGCCATGAACGGCCCCACCTGCGAATACTGCGGCCGCTGCCTCAGCGTGTGCCCCAGTTACCGGCATCATCTGGTGGAAACCTTCGGTCCGCGCGCCCGCATCGACCTGGCCCGCGCCGCGGCGTCCGGCGAACTCACGCCCGGCGAACGCTATCACGAAGCCATCAAAAGCTGCCTTCAGTGCCTGTCGTGCACGGAAATATGCGGCAAGGGCGTGGACGGCGCGCAGATCATTCTCGACGCGCGCCTGGCCGAAGGCGACGGCAAGCTCACCGTGAAACGCCGCCTGGAAAAACTGGTGACCTGCGCCCTGCTGCCCCGTCGGGAACTCACGCGCAACGTGATACGCGCCTGCTCCTTCTTCCAGTGGATTTTCCCGCTGGATCGGCGCGGCAGCATACGGCATCTTCCCGACGCCCTGTGCGGCGCGGCGGGCAAGCGCAGCATGCCGAATCTGGCGAAAAAATCCCTGTTCGAGCTGCTGCCCGAACGCGTCATGCCGCCGGACGACGTAACGCAGATCGGCGAAGTGGCCGTGTTCACCGGCTGCTTCGGCGGAGTGGTGAACGTGGAAGCCTCGCTCCGGCTGGTGAACGCCCTCACCGCGCGCGGCTACACCGTGTTTCTGCCGCGGGCCCAGTCCTGCTGCGGCGCGCCCGCGCAGCTCAGCGGCTTCGGCCAGGCCTTTGAAAAGGCGCAGGCCCACAACGCCGAAGTGTTCGCCGCCTGCGGCGACATGCCCGTGCTCACGCTGTGCGCCACCTGTCACCGCACACTCTCGCGGGAATACTCGCTGGCGGGCAAGGAGCTGGCCGGCCGCGTCATGGACGCCGCCGTCTTTCTGCGGCGGCACGACGCGCGTTACGGCTTTGAATCCCCGCTGCCGCCCCTTCCCGCGGCCGCGCTGCTGCGCCAGCAGAAACGCCCCATAAGCGCAACTGACCCGCTTATCGTCGCCGTGCACGATCCGTGCCACTTCCGCCTCGATAACCAGGTCAAGCACGCCATACGTGAGGAACTCGCCGCAAAACCCTGGATAAAACTCGTGGAACTGCCCGATCCCGGCGCGTGCTGCGGCGGGGGCGGCATCTCCAGCCTGAAGAACCCCGACGTCGCGGACGAACTCGGCGAGGCCAGAGCGAGAGCCGTCATCGAAAGCGGCGCCGATATCGTCACCGCCCAGTGCCCCGGCTGCGTGCTCCAGCTCAACAACCACCTGAAACGCCTCAAGGCAACCGCCAGAGCCTGCCATACCCTCGAACTCATTGGAAAGTAGTGGAAAGAGACAGGCCGGAGCCACGGGGCTCCGCCCCGGATTGATTGGAAGGGAGACAGACCGGAGATGCGGGGCTCTGCCCCGTACCCCGCCGGGGGAAATAATTCCCCCCGGTCCCCCCTGATTCCGCCTCCGGCTTCGCCGTTCGGCGGGTCGATTGGCTGGCCTGACGTAGTTTCAGCTGCCATCTCAGTGCGGACGTGCGCTGTCGCGCCCGCCCGCCGTGCCAACGGTTGACCGGCTCCCGCCGACCAACCGTAAAAAACAAAGAGTCGGGACATTCTCCCGGCTCCTTTGTTGTTTAAATCGCCTTGAGTTCCCGAAACGGGATAAAACACACCTCGTCCGGCCTCTTCAAATCCGGGAATCCTTCCATCAACACCGATGTTGACGCGAAGCGGAAACATTGGTCGGCCACCGCAGGTGGGTCCGTGAGGACATACCTGCACTGAGACCGCAGACAAAACAGAGACTGCCAAGCACTCCCAAACCTTGCAGCCTGCCCCTGCCAGACGTCGCTTCGGCAACTCTCCCTGCCTTCCCGTCAACGCCTGCCGAACCGGCGAAGCCGGGAGGCAGAAACAGGGGGGCGCGGGGGCTTGCCCCGACTTGTCGGGAAATTATTTCCCCCGCATTGCCTTTCCTGCCTTTTCTGCCTCTCCTCTCTTCTAGCGTCTTTCGAGCACGAGCATGGTCAGCGGCGGCAGGTAAAGGGTGATGTCCTGCATGTCGATGCCCGTGGACGCGTCGCTGAAATGCTCGGTAGGCGGATCGCTCGGCACGAGGTTGCCGCAGCCGCCGAAACGCGGTTCGTCGGACGACATGAGTTCCACATATTTGCCCGGCTCCACTCGGAAACGAAAGTCCGGCTCCGGCCTCGTTTCATGGAAGTTGAAGGCGAACAGCAACTTGCCGCGGGAAAAAGCCAGAAGCCGCTTGTCTTCGTGGATGAACCGAAATTCCGGGTTTTTGGCGAAGTCGCGGCGATGCTTGTCCACGATGTCCTTCAGCTGCGCCTTGTCCCAGCGGGCGAGCGCGGCGTAGAAGGACAGTTCGTCCTCCGCCAGCTGCCACTGCCTGTGGGCGTGTTCCTGATCGTCGAGCCATTCGGGATGCCCGAATTCCGCTCCCATGAAGTTGAGGTAGCCCGCGTCGGCGGACATGAGGGTAATGCCGCGCATCAGCCGGTACAACGCCACGCCGCGGGTTTCGTTCCACGTGGCGTTGAAGGGGCTCATGCGGGTGTACATGGCGTCGCCCACGAGCCGCCAGATCATGGCGTCGTCGCCGTTGATGCACTGGTCGTGACATTCCACATAGCTGATGGTGCGGTCGTAAGGGCGATGGTTGGTCATTTCGTACCACAGCCTGCCCATGGCCGACGGCTTTTTCACATACTTGCCCCAGAAATCGGGCAGGCCCATGGCGAAACGGTAGTCAAAGCCGAGCCCGCCCTGATCCGGCGGACAGGTAAGGCCGGGCATGCCGCTGAATTCCTCGGCGACGCTCACCGCGGCGGGGTTCAGCTCGTGAATGAGCTCGTTGGCGAGGCACAGGTACAGCTCCCCGGACGCGTTGGTCCGACGGCTGCCGTCGGGCGCGTAGAAGCAGCGGCCCACGTGTTCGAAGCTGTCGCCGATGCCGTGATCGACGTAGAGCATGTTGCCCACCGCGTCGAAACGGAAGCCGTCCACCTGAAATTCCTCCGTCCAGTAGCGGCAGTTGGACAGAAGAAAACGCCTGGTCATGTCCTTGTCGTAATCGAAGGACGGCGTGCCCCACTGATTGGAACGCTCATCGAAAAGATACGGGCCGGTGTCGTAGCGCGCGATGCCCTGCTCGGTGTTGGCGCAGGCGTGGGCGTGCGTGACGTCGAGAATGACGGCCAGCCCCAGACGATGCGCCTGGTCCACCAGACGGCGGAACCCGTCCGGCTCGCCGTAGCGCGACGAGGGCGCGAAATAGCTGCTCACCTGATAGCCGAAGGACTTGTACAGGGGATGTTCCGGCACGCCCATGAGCTGCACGGCCGTGTACCCGCAGTTTTTTATGCGCGGCAGCATGTCGCGGATGAAGTCGTCGTAACTGCCGACGGAGCCGGGCGTATGGTTGCGGGCGTCTTGCGACATGCCGATATGCGCTTCATAAATGCGGGGAAATTTTGATCTTTTTGGGCGTTTATAGCGGAACTTGTACGGCGTTTCCGGATCCCACACGCGCGCGCACCACAAATCGGGGTTGTCTCTGTGCTGCTCCACCCAGCGCGCGAAGGCGGGAACGCGGCGCACCACGCCCGGTTCTCCCGAACCTTCCACGTGCAGTTCGTAATAATCGCCGTGGGCCAGCGCGTCTTCCGGCAGATAGACGCGCCACAGGCCTTGCCCAACGTTCACCAGCTCCCATTCCGGACGACGTTCAAAGCCCAGTCTGTTGGTGGTGAGCCAGACGCGGAGGGCTTGCGGCATGTATTCCGCCATGCGCCAGCAGGGGTTCCCCAGCGGATCGACGGCCCTGCGCAGGCCCAGCCGTTCATGGAGATCGGCGTAGGCGACAAGGGAACCGTATCCCCGGCGAATCCGCGCCATTTCGTCGTCAAAACGCCGCGTTCTCTCTTTCAGAAAGGAGCGATAGTCGGAAAGTTCGGCATCGTTCAACGGATTCAGAGGCGACATACCCTACTCCTTGCAAAGCCGTTTCATGAATGTCCCGCGGAACCTCCTTCCGCGAGCCGCCAAAGCGGCGATTCCGACGTTCCGGAGCCGCGTCCCGGTCTTCGACGGACGCCGCGGCCGAACGCGCGGGACGAGCGTCCCGCCCTTTCAGCATAACGGATGACGCCCCCCATGCACAAGAGCGGGAGCGGACAAATCCCTCAAAAACGCGCGTCGCGCCGAAACGGCGTTCCTAGGCCGGTTTCTGCGCGTTTTCCGCGGCGGCCTCGGCCACATAGCGCACGGCGAGCCTGGCGGCCAGGGCGAGCTGATCTTCGCGCCCCATGGATTCGTCGTCCATTTTCGCGATGAGCACGTCGTTCAGGATGCGGCCGATGACGGGGCCGGGCTGAAGGCCCATGCGTTTCAGGTCTTCGCCGTTGACGTCGGGTTTCATCTGTCGTCCCTGATAGATGTAACGGGTCAGTTTTTCATGCTGTTCCGGGCCGTCTTCCTGGGCCAGCAGGTACAGCAGGGTTTCCAGCGGGGCGCGGCCGAGCAGACGATGCAGATCGCTGAGCGAGCCGTTTTTCTTTTCCCACTGGGTCATGCCCGCCCGAGCGGCCATGATGGACGAACGCACCTGCATGGTTTCCCGCTTTCTTCTGTCGGAAAACTGAAGCCGGTCGAGCAGGGATTCCACGTCCGGCGCGGGCGCGCGGCGGCACAGCGCGATGATCATGAGCATGAGCAGATCCGGCTCTTCGGGCAGGTACATGCGCATGTACCATTCCAGCACGCGGCGCACTCTGTCGGCCATGTCGCGTTTTTCGTCGTTCATGGCGAGCAGCGGATGCACTTCGGCCAGCAGGCCCAGCTCGTCCATGCGCCGGAAGCCGAGATAGGGATTGCGTTCCTCCATCATGAGTTCCAGCTCGTGGCAGATGCGCGAACCGGACAAGTGCCGGATAAGGTGCAGATCGTCGATGGCGTTGCGCATGAAGCGTTCGCACTGCGCGCCCATGCGGAATCCGTAACGCTGCTCGAAGCGCACGGCGCGGAACATGCGCGTGGGGTCTTCCACGAAGCTCAGCGCGTGCAGGGTGCGGATGCGTTTGTTGCGGATGTCTTCCTGACCGTCGAAAAAGTCCACGAGCTGGCCGAACACCTGCGGATTGAGCCGCACGGCCATGGCGTTGATGGAAAAATCGCGGCGGTACAGATCCATTTTGATGGAGCCCCGTTCCACCTGCGGGAGCGCGCCCGGCTCGGAATAGAATTCCAGTCGCGCGGTAGCGATGTCCACCTTGATTTCCGTGGTGTCGGCGAGGTGGGTGCGCCTGTGCCTCTCCACGTCGGAACGCAGGCTCTCGGCCGGAAACACCAGCATGGCGGTCATGAATTCGCGATGCTCGCGCACGCGCCCCTTCAGGCGTATGGCGAGATTGTGGGCGAAGGCCATGGCGTCGCCCTCGATGACGAGGTCGATGTCGATGTCCGGCCACTTGAGCCCCTTGCCGTCCATGACCAGATCGCGGACGAAGCCGCCCACCACGTAGACCGACGCCCCCACGTCCTGACCGATTTCCCCGGCCATGCGCAGAAAGTCGAGGCACGGCTGGGACAGCCGCTTGCGCATGACGGAAACGAGATTTCTTTCCTTGCGGGCCTTGCGGCTCACCGGCGGAATATGCGCGCCGTTCTCGCCCATGAAAAGCCGGATGATGTCGGTTCTGGTCACCACGCCCACCACGGGCCGCTGGAGAAGTTCCGCCTCGCGGGCGTCGTCGTCCAGGCCCGTCACGTCGCCGCCGCCCACCACGGGAATGAGTCGCTGCTGCGCGCCTATCATGATGTCCACGAGTTCCTGCACGCCCGCGCTTTCCGGCACCACGCTGAACGAACGCTGCATGTACATGCTCACCTTGATGTGCGCCAGACCGTGACCGGACGCCTTGGCCGCCGTTTCCTGGGCGAGCAGCCCTATGCACCGCTGCGTGCCCTCGGCGAAGATGGGCACGGCCTTGAGGCCGTAACGGATCATGAGAGCCTGCGCTTCGCCTATGGTCAGCCGTTCCGACGCGCCGAGCGCGGGGCTGGTCATGAGCTTGCCGGCGTTCTCGTCCGCGTTGACGATGAGCGAAGCCTGCATTTTGAGAAAATCGCGCACCTGCGGCAGGGTCATGTCCTTGACGGAAGCGGAGGCCGCGTAATGATGCCCGCCGCCGCCCAGCCTGCGGCAGATTTCTCCCACGTCCACCAGGGGGGAACGGCTGCGGCCCACCACCTGCACCTTGTCTTCCATGGACGCCACGGCGAAGAGCACGGAACAGTCCTCGATTTCCATGATGCGCGGGGCGAGGGTGGCGAAATCGTCCAGAAAGGTCTCGCTCTGCATGGACGAGATGGCCATGACCACGCCGCCGCCGATGTCGCGGGCCTGCGTGTTTTCCAGCATGACGGAAAGAGCCTTGAGCTGCTCGCGCCCCATGACCCGCGTGATGAGCCGGCTCACGGCGGCCAGGTCGGCCCCGCGCGACAGCAGCCACGACGCCGCGTCGAAATCGCGCGTGGTGGTGGAACTGTACACGAACGAGCCCGTGTCGCCGTAGATGCCCGCCGCCAGAGACGTGGCCACTTCGCACGTCACGTCCAGGCCGCGGCGGCGAATCTCCTCCACAAGAAAGGTGCTCACCGAGCCCACCTTGTCGTCCATCATGAGGGAGGCGGCGAGCCTGTCCTCGCCCTCGTCGTCGCTCAAAGGATGATGATCCCACACATGGATGTCCAGATCGTCCCGTTCCAGCAGCTTTTTCACCTGCGGCAGACGGCTGCGCAGATGCGTGTCCACCACCACCAGACGCTTCACCCGCGACGCGTCCAGATCGCGCTGGCTCACGCAGGGATACAGCGGTTCCACCACTTCTTCATAAAAATCCTGCACCTGCTTTTCCTGACTGCCGGGAAAAAGCAGGACGGCGTCAGGGTACAGCGTCAACGCGCCCACCAGCGCGGCGAGGGCGTCGTTGTCGGCGTTGGCGTGGCAGGTGATGACGGTTTCGACGTTCATCGGAACATTCCTTTCGTTTGTCCTCCCGGGGGAGGCGCGTGATCAGCGGGGCGCGTCGGGTTCGCTCGCGTCGGCGCGGGCATCCTCCGGCGGAGAGGGCGCGTCGTCGGAAGAGGCGTCGCCGCGGACGGCGTTGCGCGGATGACAGCGGCGATAGACGTCTTCCAGAACGTCCGAGCGGACGTGCGTGTACAGTTCGGTGGCCGCCAGATCGCTGTGGCCGAGCAGCATCTGCACGGTGCGCAGATCCGCCCCGCCTTCCAGCAGATGCGTGGCGAAGGTGTGACGCAGGGTGTGGGGGGAAATGTCGCGCCCGATGCGGGCTTCCAGCGCGTAGCGGCGGATGAGCTTCCACACCGCCTGCCGCGTCAGCCCCTTGCCGGAGCGGTTCAGAAACACCCGGCTCTCCTGCGGGGAAAAATCGGGACGCACGTTGCGGAGATAATCGTCCATCACGGCCAGGGCGCGCGCGTGCATGGGCACGAGGCGTTCCTTGCGGCCCTTGCCGAACACGCGCACCACGCCCCGCTGAAGGTCGAGATCCAGAGGCCGGAGATTCACCAGTTCGGACACGCGCAGTCCCGACGCGTACAGAAGCTCGAGCATGGCGCGGTCGCGACGGCCGAGACGAGAACGCTTGTCCGGGGCGTCGAGAAGAGCCAGCACTTCCTCGCGGCTCAACACGTTGGGCAGCAGGCGCGGCAGTTTGGGCCCGTCCAGCAGCGCGGCGGGATTGCCGGTCATGAGCTCCCTATCCGAACACCAGCCGAGAAAGCCCCGCAGGCACGAAAGACGCCTGGCCAGCGTGCGCTTGCCGTCTCCGCGACGCCGCAGCCACACCACGAAAAGCAGCAGCTGCTCGTCGTCCAGCCGGGCCAGGGCCTGCCTCGCGTCGCAGTCTTCCGCCCCGCTTTCCTCCAGAAACGTCGCCAGCGAGGCTATGTCCTGCCGGTAGGATTCCACCGTCATGGGAGAAAGGCCCCGCACGGCGAGAAGCTCGTCGAGCCAGCGTTCGCCGAGGGCCCGCAGACTGTCGGAAGGCGCGCTCTTCGCGGCAAAAAACGCCGTGGGCTTTTCCTTTTTTTCCTCCTCCTGCGGGGAAGACGGCGCGTCTATGACGGCCTGCGCCTCCAGAACGGCCGATTTTTCCGGCTCCGGAGTACGCGTCTTGCGAGGGCGTCCGCGCCCGCGCTTCACGGGCGCAGTCCACGGCTCCAAGCCGGGAACGGCCCCCTCCTTTTCTGCCGCCATGCCGAACCTCCTTTTCCGGGAACGCCCAGACGGCGCGCCGGCATCCGGCGGGAACGGCGCGCCTCGGATCAGATTAACGGCGGGAAAGGGGCGCGTCAACTTCCCCACGGGCCGCGCCGAAACGGCCCTCTCCGACGGACGACGCGCGAAGCCTCATGCGTCTTTTTTCCCAAGCAAGCCTCCGCGATTCCGCCTTCCCTCCCCGGCCCGCGCTCTCCCGCCCCGCGCGCCGCGCCTCCCGCTCCCCTTCTCCGGGAACGCATTTCCAGACATTCCGGGCGCCGATCTTGTTCCGGCGCGCGTTATCGTCTTGTGATGAAAAAGGCTTCCCATCATATTTGTCTCTCTCGTCCCCTTGCGTTTAGCCGTTCATGACGGTATTGTGATGGCGCTCAAAAACAATCCCCGCCCCACGGCGCGACTCTGTATCTTCCGGATGTGTGATTTGCCGACGATGAAAAAATACCTGCCGATTCTGGGAAAGCTCCTCGTTCTTCTCATCTGCGCGCTGGCCTGCTGGCTGCTTTACGACAAGCTCAAGCGTTACAGCATGGAAGAAATCGTCGACAGCATTCTCCACATCCGGCATAGACAGCTCGCGCTCGCCGTGGCTCTCGTCGTGCTCAACTACGCCATTCTCGTGGGATACGACTGGCTGGCCGTGAAGGCCATTCACCGTCGACTGCCCTTTCCGCGCGTCTGTCTGGTGTCGTTCGCGGGGTCGGCGGTGAGCTACAATCTCGGCGCGCTGCTCGGCGGCACCACCGTGCGCTACCGCCTCTACAGCGCGTGGGGCTTCCATCCCATCGACATCGTGCGCCTCGTGCTCATGCTGGCCGTCACCTTCTGGATCGGCGCGCTCGGTCTGGCCGGCGGCGTGCTGCTCTTCGCCAACGTCCACATTCCGCCGGAACTGGGCATCGAACCTTCCCACATCCGCCCCCTGGGCGCGGGACTGCTCGCCCTGTGCGTGCTGTATCTGCTTGTCTGCTGGTGGGCCCGCGGCCGCGCCGTGCACATCTTCAAGAAGGAATTCTCCCTGCCCACCCTGCCCATCGCCCTCGCCCAGACCGCCGTGGCCTGCGCCGATCTGCTGGTGGCCGCCGCCTGCCTCTACGCGCTGCTGCCCGAAAACAGCGCCATATCCTTCGCCGACTTTCTTCCCAACTATCTGCTCGCCCAGGTGGCCGTGGTGCTCACCCACGTTCCCGGCGGCGTGGGCGTGCTGGAACTCATTCTCATGCACATCATACACGGCGTGGTGCCCCAGCGGCTGTTCGGCGCCATTCTCGTCTTCCGGGTGCTCTACTATCTGGTGCCGCTGCTCATTTCGGTCATTCTGCTGTTCCTCTACGAATTCCGCCTGCGCCGCCGCACCCCCGAACAGATCGCCGCCGAAGAAAAGGCCACGGAAATCTCCGCCGCCAAATAACGCCCGTCTCCCCCGCGTTTCCCGCGCCGCTTTCCCTCCGGAAGGCGGCGTTTTCGCGTTCTTTCGCGCATGATAATCATGGAACGCCTCCCCCGGCGCGCTATAACAGTCGTATCTTCCCCATCGCGCCGGGCGGATGCGGATACCGCGTTCCGACGACGCGCCCCAACGCCCGTCCTTCCCGACGCGGCTTTGCGTTCTCTCAAGGCAGGGGACGGTCCTCCGGGGAAGGCGACCGCCCCCTCCGGCCCCGAAAGAAAAGGCGCGCGCCTTTCCCTCCGCGGAAACCGGATCCGTCCCAACGTCAGACAGGAGAATCAACATGTGGAAAACATTCGGAACGCTTCTCATGGCAGCCTGCTTTCTGCTGCCCGTTCAGGCCAAGGCCGCCGATCTGATCGGCGTGTACGTCGCGCCGAAATTCGTGCTGAACGTGCAACATTCCAAGGGAGAGTTCACCTATAACGGCGAGCGTCTCGGCTCCGGCTCCAAAACCGGAACCCGCGCCGGCGGAGCCCTGGCCGTGGGCTATGACTTCGATCCCACCTTCAGCGTGCCCGCCCGCGTCGAACTCGAATACGGAGCCTACGGCAGAATTTCCAAGACCTCCGGCGACCGCTCCCTGCACGCCAAGGTCGGCCTCCAGACCCTGCTGGTCAACGCCTACTGGGACATCCTCGACTGGAACGGCTTCACTCCCTACGTGGGCGCGGGCCTCGGCATGGGCTTTCTGAAAACCGAAGGCCATGCGGATCATTCCCGCTTCGTGGCCGACCTCGTGGGCTCCAACAGCGACACCGACACCGTGTTCGCCGGACAGGTGGGCCTCGGCTGCTCCTACGCCTTCACCGAAAACGTCTCCGCCGATCTCGGCTATCGCTTCCTCATGCTGGACAACGGCAACGTGTCCGGCGTCATCGACGGCATGAACCTGAAATCCAAGGACAACTACGTCCACCAGTTCATGCTTGGCCTGCGCGTGACCTTCTAAGGCCCGCGCTTTGCCCGGAGGCGGGACCTTGTCGCCCCGCCCCCTCCCGACGCCTTCGAACCGGCGATTTCGGGAACGCGCCGCGCCCTTCCTCCCCCGAAAACGGGCTCGGCCTCTCCCCGCGTTTCCCAAGCTCCTCCTGAACGGGTTCCGCGGCGGCCTCTCCCGTCGACGCCTCGCGGAACCCTTTTTTCGTCCCTTTCCCGCGGCTCGACCCCGCGCGGCCTCCACTTCCTTTTCCGACGGCCTCCCGAAAAAAAACCTTTTCACAACATGGACAGACGAGCCTCCGCGGCCTAGAATCCGCCCATGCGCATCGTCAAGCCCCTTCTCTTTCCCCTCGCGCTCCTGCTGCTCTGGCAGGCGGCCTCCGGCTTTATTTCGCCGTACCTGCTGCCCGGGCCCGGACGCGTGCTGAAAACCGGTCTCGCCATGGTCGAAAGCGGCGCGCTGCTTTCGCATCTTCTGGCGTCGCTGCGGCGCATCGCCGTCGGATTCGGGCTGAGCGTCGCGCTGGCCTTTTTCACGGCCGCCGTCCTGTTCCGCTGGAAAGCCCTCGACGATCTCTTCCGCGGCTCGCTCTCCTTTCTGCGCATGACCCCGCCGCTCGCGCTCACGCCGCTGCTCATCCTCTGGCTCGGCATCGGCGACGCCACGCAGATAGCCGTCATCGTGCTGGCCTCGTTTTTCCCCATCTATCTCAACACGCGCGACGGACTCAGCCGTCTCGACGCCCCGTTCCGCGAACTGGCCGCCAGCCTGCGCCTTTCCCGCCTGCGGATCGCGCTGTTCTTTCTTCTGCCCGCGGCCACGCCCTCCATCATCACGGGACTGCGGCTGAGCTTCGGCTACAGCTGGCGCGCGCTCATCGCCGCGGAACTCATCGCCGCCGGCAGCGGCCTCGGCTACATGATCATGGACGCCGAACAGATGCAGCGCGCCGATGAAGTCATCGTGGGCATTCTCGTCATCGGCCTGCTGGGCTGGCTCCTGGACGCGGCCTTTTCCTCCCTTTCCTCCGCCGCGCTGAAGCGGCGTTTTCCCGAGCTCGCCGCATGACGGACGTTTCCCTTGTTTCCCGGCCGTTCCCGCTGCTGCGGGGAGCGCGTAAGGCCTTCGGCGCCCGCGCCGTGCTGCGCGGCGTCGATCTCGATCTCGCCCCCGGCGGCGTCACCTGTCTGCTCGGCGCGTCGGGCTGCGGCAAATCCACGCTGCTGCGCGTCGCCGCCGGCCTGGAAAAGCCCGACGCCGGCCGCGCCCTCGTCGAGCCCGAAGCGTGCGCCATGGTCTTTCAGGATCCCCGACTCCTGCCCTGGCTCACCGCGGGCGAAAATCTGCGCCTCGCCCTTCCGCCTTCCTGCCCCGACGCCCTCGACCGCATGACCCGCGCCCTGGCCATGGTGGAACTCGCCCCCGACGTCCTCAACGCCATGCCCAGAGAACTTTCCGGCGGCATGGCCCAACGCGTGGGCGTGGCCCGCGCGCTGCTGCGCTCTCCGCGCGTGCTGCTCATGGACGAACCCTTCGCCTCGCTCGACGCCATCACCAGAGAAAAACTCCAGATCATGCTCAAACGGCTCATGACCCGTTCGCTGTGCCTGCTCGTCACCCACGACATGGACGAGGCCCTGCGCGTGGGAGCCAGAATCTGCGTCATGGAACGCGGCGTCATTTCCGAAACCTTCGACCTTTCCGACGAAACCGACCCCGAACGGCGGGCCTTCATCCGCCGCGACATTCTCACGCATCTGAATACTAAGGAGTTATAATTATTATGAAGATGCCCAAATCTCTGCTTCTGGCCCTGTCCCTGTCCCTGTTCGCCGCGCCCGCGTTCGCCGAAGAGGGCGCGCTCAACATCAGCTACGTGAAATCGCCCTTCAACCTGCCCATGATGGTCATGAAGGAAAAACGGATTCTGGAAAAGAAACTCGAACCCAAGGGAATCAAGGTCAAATGGCATGACATAGATTCCGGCGCGCAGCAGGCCACGGCCATGGCGTCCGGCTCGCTGGACGTGGGCGGCGTGCTCAACACCACCTCCGTGCAAATGGCCAACGCCGAAGGCAATCCGGTGATCATCATCGCCGGCGCGTCCCGTCCCACCGACGTGTTCGGGCTGGTGGGGCAGGAAAACGGCGCGAAAACCTTCGCCGATCTGCGCGGCAAAACCGTGGTCGGCCCCAAGGGCACGGTGCTGCATCAGCTGCTCGTGGCGGGTCTGGCCAAAGAAGGCATGACCATCAACGACGTGAAGTTCGTGCAGATGGGCATTCCCCAGGGCTTTTCCGCCCTCATGTCCGGCAAGGCCGACGCCGCGCTCATCGCCGCGGGCGCGCTGGTGAAGGCCGAACAGGCGGGCAAACCCATCATCGCCACGGCCACCGGCCTCGTCACCCCCAAGCTGGTCATGTGCGCCAGCAAACGCTTCATCGAAGAACAGCCGGAACTGCTCAAGGACGTGGTCGCCGCGCAGGACGAAGCCTATGACTGGGTCATGGCCAACCACAAGGAAGCCATCGCCCTCGGCGCCAAGGAACAGGGCATTTCCGAAGCCGACGCCGAACGCCTCTACGCCTGGTCCCACTACAACAAACGCCTGAACGAAGACGACATCAAGAGCCTCGATCAGGACATGGACTTCCTGCTGGAAAACGGCATGGCCCGTCAGCGCGTGGATTCGCGCAGCTTCATTCTCGATTCCGCCATGGAGTAAAAAAAAACGCCGCGGAAGCCTCCCTCCGCGGCGCGAAACGCCGTTCCCCGCGGCGAAAACGCGGAAAAAGGGCCGCCGTCCGAAGCTCGGACGACGGCCCTTTGGTCAGGAAAGACGCGCGAAGGCCCAGAGCCGGAACCGTCCTCCGGCTTACAGAATGAACTGCTGAAGATCGACGTCGTTTTTGACGTCGGCAAGATGTTCGTTGACGTAGGCCTTGTCGATGACCACGTGCTCGCCGGCCTTTTCCGGAGCCTCGAAGGAAATGTCGGACAGAATCTTTTCCATGATGGTGTAAAGTCTGCGCGCGCCGATGTTTTCGGTTCTGGTGTTGGTTTCCTCGGCAAAGGCCGCGATTTCGCGCAGGCCCTCTTCGGAGAAGTGCAGGGTCACGTTTTCCGTGGACAGCAACGCGTCGTATTGTTTCTGCAGGGAATTGTGCGGCTCGGTGAGTATGCGGTAGAATTCCTCGCGGCCGAGGGCCTGAAGCTCCACGCGCAGGGGAAAACGCCCCTGAAGTTCGGGGATGAGATCCGAAGGCTTGCTGAAGTGGAACGCTCCGGCCGCGATGAAGAGAATGTGATCGGTGTGGATCATGCCGTGCTTGGTGTTGACCACGCAGCCTTCCACCACGGGCAGCAGATCGCGCTGCACGCCCTCGCGCGAGATGTCGGACGAGCGTTGCTGCGCCGCGGAACTGGCTATCTTGTCGATTTCGTCGATGAACACGATGCCGCTCTGTTCCACCCTTTCGCGGGCGATTTCCACGATGCGTTCCTCGTCGAGCATGGCGTCGCGCGCCTGCTGCGTGAGAATCTCGTAGGCGGCGCGGGTCTTCATGCGCTTTTTCCGGGTCTTGGGCGGCATGAAGCGGCTCATCATGTTCTTCATCTGACTGCCGAAGGAATTGTCCATGCCGGGCATGGCGAACATGTCCATCTGCGGGGTCTGCTCGGTGACTTCCACCTCCACCTCATGGTCGTCGAGATGGCCGAGCTTCCACAGCTTGCGCAGTTTCTCGCGCGTGGCTTCGCGGCTGGAATCCGAACCGCTGCCGGGCAGCAGCAGATCGAGCAGACGTTCCTCGGCCTGCGCTTCGGCCTTGGCCGCCACGCGCTGGCCTTCCTCGTCGCGCACGAGCTTGATGCCGATTTCCATGAGGTCGCGGATCATGGATTCCACGTCGCGGCCCACATAGCCCACTTCCGTGTACTTGGTGGCTTCCACCTTGACGAAGGGCGCGCCCGTGAGCTTGGCCAGACGGCGGGCTATTTCCGTTTTGCCCACGCCCGTGGGGCCCATGAGAATGATGTTCTTCGGCGCGATTTCGTCGCGCATGGCGGGGTCGAGCCTCTGACGGCGCCAGCGGTTGCGCACCGCCACGGCCACCATGCGTTTGGCCTGTTCCTGTCCGATGATATATTTGTCGAGCTCGGCGACGATCTGCCGGGGGGTCAGCGTATTCATGAGAACTCCTTTTTTTCAGAACATAGGCCCGATTCTGAAAAAGGGAAGAGCCGCGCCCGCGCTTCACGCCGAAAAAAACGCCCTCGCGCGGACTTTTCCGCACCCGGACGCCCTCCGCGCGACACGAAAAACGCGAGCCCCCGTTCCCCGGAACCCTTTCCCCTTCCGACGCGTCCCCGCGGGAGAACGACGAAACATCGTTCCAGCGACGCCCTTTCCCGCAGGACGCGGCCGCCGGCCAGGCGAAAAGCGAGCGCAAGACCGCGCGCCGTCGTGAGGCGGCTCGGAAAAACCGCCTTCGCCGAATCTCAGCTCCGTCCGGACGCGCCGTCGCCCCGCGGATCGCGGTAGGGTTTGAGCGTCGCGCCGCCGCATCCCGCGCAGCCGCCCTTTCCGGAACGCGAACAGCCGCACGAGCAGCCGCCGCCCGACAGAGAACGCCGGAATCTCCTGATCAGATACGCTCCCGCGAGAGCCAGTATGACGATGACTATGGCCGTCTGCATGCGCGCCTCCCGTCCGGACGCGGCCTTGCCGCCGACGTCGGACATTCGTTGACTTCGTTCCGCGCGAACGCGCGGGGGAAAAGCCGGACGAGAGCCGTTTTTCCCGGCCTTGAAGCTAACAGAAATGAAAATCGTTTTCAACTGTTTTTTCTCACGCGCTCCCGCCGCGAAGGGGGGCTTGCCCCGCCTGACGAATCTGTATAGTGTAGACCAATAAACCGTTGGCCGGATAATCAGATGCTGCGTAAAATACTCCTTGTCCTTGTCCTTCTCGTGCTTGCCGCCGGCGGCGTTCTGTTCGCGCTCGTGGCCACCAACAGCGACATCATCATTGATAAGTTCAACGCCTACGTGGAAAACAGCACCGGCGCGCCGCTCGTGTCGCAAAAAACTCCCGAGCTCACGCTGTTCCCCAACCGGGGGCTCGAACTGGCGGCCAGCTCCTGGCAGAGTCCGGACGGCTCGCTGCGCTTCAGCTTCAGCCGCGCCTCGGTGATGATATCCTCCCACGCGCTGCTCACGGGCAAGTTCAGCATCAAGAATTTCTCCGTCGACGACCTCGACCTCACCATGAAGCTCAAAAAGCCGGTCGCGGAATACCTCGACGGCATCCCCGCCAGCGTGGAGCATCGGCGCGACTTCGACGATCTCATCCAGACCATTCTGCACGCGCTGCGCATCGCGCCAGACAACATCAGCGTGAATCGCGGCCGCGTGTGCCTCATCCAGCCCGACGGTTCCACCGTCACCTTCGCCCCCCTCACGCTGACGGCCACCAACGTCCATCCCGGCACGCCCACCAAGTTCAACCTCATGACGGACATCGAAGGTTCGGCCCCCGCGTTCCACGCCGGCGTGGAACTGCGCTGTTCCGCCCTGCTCAACAAGGAAAAGGCCTCCTTCGCCATCGAAAAGGCCATGCTCACCCCCGGCAACGGCGTGGCCTTCCGCGAATACCTGAACCTTTCCGGCGAACTGGAATACGATTTCGACAGCGACGCCCTCACCCTTCCGCAGCTGCGCTTCCAGGGGCCCGACCTTTCCGCCACGGCCTCGGGCAGCGTGGATTCCCTGGCGCGCATGTACAGCAATCCGGCGCAGGGCGCGGCCTCCCTCAAGGTGGAAATCGAAGGCGACCCGCAGCGCGTCAGCGCCATTCTTCATCACCCCCTCCCCTTCGCCGACCACGACATCTTCAGCGACTGTTCCCTGTCCGCGGAAATGCGCTGGGCCAACGGCCGCATGACCATGAGCAACGTGCAGGGCAATGCCGACGACCTCACCTTCAGCGGCAACCTCGTCGTCTCGCCCACGCCCTTCGTCATCACCGGCGATCTCAAGCTGGGCGACCTCGACATCGACGACTACCGCAGCGACGGCCCCGGCGGCGCGCCCAAAAAGCTGGAAAACCGCGACTTCACCCGCTGGCCCCGCGTAAACCTTCAGCTTTCCGCCGAACACGTGCGCTGGAACCGCGTGCATCTGGAAAACATGTCCGCCCGCCTCGTGGGACAGAACGGTTCCTACGAATTCAACCCGCTCTCGGGCATTCTCGCCGGAAGCCCGGTCATCGCGTCCATGAAAACCGTCATGCTGCCCACGACGCCGCTTTCCTCCCGCCTGTCCGTGAACTTCAGCGTGCCCCAGGCCAACCTCGACGACATTTCCCAGGCCGTGGCGCAGCGGCCGCTGCTCACGGGCGCCGGCTCCATCAACGCCTCGCTCTCGTTCACCACGTCGCGCGGGCTGCCCTCGCTGAACGGCAAGGGCAGTCTCACCTCCTCGCAGGTGGAAACGGCGTTCAGCATTCTGCCGCCCACCATTCCCTTCGCCGGCAGTCTCTCCTCCGCCAAACGCTTCGACAGGCTTTTCCTTTCCTTCGCGGTGAAGAACGGACAGCTCACGGTGGACAAACTTTCCATGGAAGCCCCGCGCCTCGCCCTCAACGGCTCCGGCCAGATCAACCTCGTCGACAAAACCGTCGACGCCTCGGGCTCCATACAGATGCCCGGCAGCGCGGCCCTGCCCGTGCGCCTGGAAGGCGAACTGCCCACCCCGAGCTACTCCCTCGCGAACGGCGGCAATCGAACCCTTTCCTCCAAAGCCATAGATCTGGATCTTGACCTGCCCCGGCAACTGCGCGACATTCTGGGTCCGCAACGCTGACCCTTCAAGGAGAAACCATGGCCATACCATCCCGAAAGGCGGGCGCGGGCAAACGCGCCGCCGAACTCTTCACGGCCTCCGGCGGTCAGAACGACCCCCGTTCCAACGTCATCCGCCGGCTCTACCGCGGAGAGTTCTCGCTCACCGTGACCTTCTGGATCTTCTTCGTGTCCGTGCCGCTGGTGGGACATCTCGTCTTCAGCCGCCTCATTCTGCCCGCGCTCGATCCGCGCGCCTGGTACGGTTCCACGGCGTTCTTCGTCTGGCCGCTGCTGACCCTGCTTTACGCCTTCCTGACCTGCGTGGGCCTGTGGCGCAGCCGCGCGCGTTTTTCCGGCAATCCTCTGTGGCCCAATCTGGCGGGACTCGCCGCCCTGCTCGGAGCCGTCGGCGCGGTGGCCTACGCCGTCATGATCGCGGCCTCGTGGTTCCTGATTTCCCAGTCGTGAGGTTCCCATGTCTCTGGAAAAAGCCAAAGCCCATCTGCGCCGCTGGGGCAAGGACCGCGACGTGAAGGAACACGAACTCTCCAGCGCCACCGTGGAGCTGGCCGCCCTGGCCCTCGGCGCGGAACCCTGCCGCATCGCCAAAACGCTGGCCTTTCTCAACGGCGAACGCACCATACTCCTCGTGGCCGCGGGCGACGCCCGGGTGGACAGCTCGCGCTTCAAAAAAGCCTTCGGCGTCAAAAAGGTGAAAATGGTGCCCCCCGAAGACGTGGAACGCCGCACCGGTCACGCCGTGGGCGGCGTGTGCCCCTTCGGCGCGCCCCCGGAAACCGACGTGTTTCTCGACGAATCCCTGCGCCGCTTCCGCACCGTGTTTCCCGCCTGCGGCAGTTCCAACAGCAGCGTGGAGCTTACCCTCCCCGAACTGGAGGCCTGCTCCGAAGCCCGGGGCTGGGTGGACGTGTGCGGCGGCTGGAAATGACGCTCCGCTTTCTTTCCGCGCCGAACCTCTTGACAAAGCGTGGGAAGACGTCATAGTCAAGCTATCGACCCAAGGTTGAACCATGATGAAAGACACGACGAACAGCGTTTCTCTCTGCGTCAGGATCATGCTCCTGATGATCTGTTGCGTCCTTCTCATGCCCGCCAGAGGTCAGGCCAACGACAAAAAGGAAACCGAGAGCTTCCGCCTCGTCTCCTTCACCATGGCCGTCAGCGGGATCAGCAATCCCGTTTCCCAGCTCAAGACCTTCTCGGATTCCGACGGGTCTCCCCTCCGTTCTCCGGGCAAACGTCCGCAGAACGCCTCCTCCGGCCTCGACGGAGGCCACGCTCCGGCCGCGCTTCCGGCCGCTCCCGTTCTGCCCGACTTCTTCCTCTGCGCGCAGGAACACTTCGAAGTGCCCGCCTGCCCGCCGGAATCGCACGGGCTCATCCACTGGTTCTCCCTCGCCCCACCCTCCGCGACGAACGTCTGATTGCGTCCTGTGTCCCTGTTCCGCCTTCGGCGTTGAACAGGCGTCTCATGTGCATATACGTTCCGAGCGTTCTTTCCGACGCGTCCCGCCCCTGAGGTTTTGCGGACGCGGAGCTTCCGCCGTTCCCCTGGGGAAGGCGCGAGCTTCGCGCGGCAAAGACGCGTCCGCGGCGTCGCCGACCTTCGTCATCGTCGGTCTCGCCCGCCGTTCCGCGCTCCGCGAGGATTTTTCATGCGTGCTCTGCGCTGGCGCATCTGCGTCACCGTTCTGGCGGCCCTGATCTGCGCCGTCTGCCTGTCCGTCAATATTTCGCCGCGCTTTGCGGAGCCGTGGCTGCCCGATCCCATACGCCTCGGGCTCGATCTGCGCGGAGGCGTGCATCTCACGCTCGGCGCCGACATTGATCAGGCCGTTTCCCAATCTTTGTCTCTTCTGGGGCAGGATATCCGTTCCAGCGCCAACGATGCGGGAATAAGGACCCGCCACCTCCGTCACGCCGACGGTCGAACGCTGGAATTCGTGCCGCTCAAACACGAGGGAATCGAACAACTCTCCAACCTGCTGCGCGACCGATTCGGACAGATGGCAGTCGGGTCTGCTATCTCGTCCGGATCCGGGGAAAAACTCCTTGTTTCCTTCCGCCCTGAATGGGAAAAACAACTCCGCGAACGCATCATGGATCAAACCGTCCGCACGCTTCGCGGCCGCATCGACGCCTTCGGCGTGGCGGAACCCGACATCCGCCGCCAGGGCGACGATCAGATTCAGATCCAGCTGCCGGGCGTCACCGACACCGCCCGCGCCCTTCAGCTCATCGGCCGCACGGCGCAGCTCACCTTCCACCGCGTGCGCCACGACGCCGCCCCCGGTTCCCCCACGCCTCCCGGCGCGGCCTGGTATCCCGCGGCGCAGGGATCGCGTTCCGGCGGTTCCGACCTTCTCCTCGACAGGACTCCCCTGCTCTCCGGGCAGGACATCGTGGACGCCAGACCCGCCTTCGACGAACGCAATCAGCCTTGCGTGTCCATCCAGTTCAGCGCGCGGGGAGCGCGTCAGTTCGAACGCGTCACCGAAGAGCTGCTGCATGAACAGTTCGCCATCGTGCTCGACGGCGAAGTGCAGAGCGCGCCCGTCATCCAGCAGAAAATCAGCGGCGGCAAGGCGAGCATCACGGGTTCGTTCACCACGGAAGAAGCTCAGGATCTCGCCGTGGTGCTGCGTTCCGGCTCGCTTCCGGCCAAGGTCTCCGTGCTGGAAGAACGCTCCGTGGGCCCCTCCCTCGGCGAAGATTCCATACGCGCGGGCCTGACCGCCGGCGCGGTCGGGGCTCTGGGCGTCATGCTCGTCATGCAGGTCTGCTACGGCCTCGCCGGACTGCTCGCCAACGCCATGCTGGTGTTTACCGTCAGCCTGCTTTTCGCCGGACTCGGCCTGTTCGGCGCCACGCTCACACTGCCCGGCATCGCGGGCGTGGTGCTCACCATCGGCATGTCCGTGGACGCCAACGTGCTCATTTTCGAGCGCGTGCGCGAAGAAACGCGCAAGGGGCTTTCTCCGGCCAACGCCGTGGACGCGGGCTTCCGCGAGGCGCAAAGCTCCATTCTCGACTCCAACCTCACCACCCTGCTCACCGCGGCCGTGCTCTATCAGTTCGGCACCGGCCCCGTGCGCGGATTCGCCGTCACGCTCGCGCTGGGCATTCTGGCTTCCATGTTCACCGCCGTTTTCGCGTCCCGCCTGATCTTCGATCTGTGGGTGCGCTGGAACGGAGCCGTCAACTGCGGCCTCGTTCCCCCTATCGCCGGGGCCTCACACAACCCCGTCGCCCGCGTTTCTTCGGGAAAAGAACGCGGGTTTGTCTCGGGCGATCCGGGTTTCTCTCCACCGGATCGCCCACGCTGAACGTTCGGGCGCGCCTCGCGCTTTTCACCGTCACTGCCCGCTAAAACTACGGGAGGAAACCCATGGATGATTATCTGAAACAGGCCATTGAACTCGTCAAGGCGCAGTCTTCCGTCCGCGTCATGCAGGAAGAGGAAATGGTGGCCATGATCCGCACGCTGGCCTCCAGCCTGAAGGAACTGGAATCCGGCGTCGCGCCCGAAGAAGAGGAGGACGCGCCCCAGATCGAGCCCTCCAAATCCATCAAGGAAAAAAGCATCACCTGCCTGGAATGCGGCAAGTCCTTCAAGCTCATCACCAAGAAGCATCTGGCGCAGCACGGCCTCGACGCGGATTCCTACCGCAGAAAATGGGGTCTCAAAAGCGACGCCCCTCTGGTCTGCAAGAGCATCCAGCGCGTGCGCCGGAAAAAAATGAAGGACATGCGCCTCTGGGAAAAGCGTCACGCCGCCGCCGAAAACGCGGAATAATCGCCGCCTGTCCGGCGTTTCCCCTCGCCCCCTGCGCCTCGTTTCTCCGCCGCGGACCTCCGTTCGCGGCCGGAGCGAGGCTTTTTCGCGTCCCCGCCGGGCCGCGCCGAAGAAAAAAGACCGATCCGGTCTGCTTCCCGGAAACGCGCAAGGAACGACGCCCCGTCTCCCGCGGCCCCCAAAGGCCGCCTCATGGGAAAGGTCGCGCCCCTCGATCGGAGTACCCGGCCGCCTGCCGCGCGCCGAACGTGACGCCCGCGCTCGCGCGCGTTCCCGTCCCTCGTCCGCGGCGCGGAAGAAACGCGGGACAAAAAAAAGCCCTCGCCCGACAAGGGGGCAAGGGCCGATCCGCGATCGAAAACGCCGACGCTCAGACCTTCATCACCATCACGCGGGGCGAAGCCTGACTCAGCGGCGCGGGGAACGCGTCGTCCGCGTTCTTGCCGAACGGCTCCCACGCGGGACGCGACGCCAGCCTCCGCTGCATTTCCATGAGCACGGCGCGCTCGTACACATGCGCCGTCTGCGCGCTGCCGCCGTGCCCTTCAATGGCGGCCACGGCGAACTGCGTCTGTTCCCAGAGGCTCATGAGTTCCTCATCGGGCAGAAGCTGAAGCTCGGCCAGCGCGGACGATTCGCCCACTTCGGACGGGGTGGCGGAAAGAAAAGGAACCATACGCTTTCTCCATGCGTGACGCGCTGAATGAGTGAACGGCGCATTATATTCTTGAGGCGCGCGAACGCTTCGGAACCGCGCGCAAAAATCAGCCGACGGACGCCGCGCCTCAACGACGAGACCGTCCCGGACGAGACCATCCCGCATCCGTTTCAAGGCCGCTTCCCGACCCGGACGACAGCCGAACCCGGACCGCGGCCGCGCCGAACGACGCCCTCGCGAAACCGAAAGCCCGCGTCGCATAAGGAAGAAGCCCGGCGCTAGCTTCCGGGCTTCTTTTAGAAGAGGCAGCTCGACTGCCCTTTATCTAAACTCCCCGTAAAGGAGAGATTTCCCACGGCGGGAACGACGGAGCGGACGCGACGCAACGCCGCGCGAATCCGCGGCCGCCTCTCCTCCCGGAAAAGCCAAACCGAACCGCGCGACATCGGACTTGTGTCCAAGATTTTCCCATAGCGCATTTTTTTCGCGCTGGCAAGCGTTTTCTCTCGACCGCGATCCTCACCGTCCGTCGCGGCCGCGCGTCGGGCTCCGAACGGCGCGGGACGAACTTCGCGGACGCCCGCTCCGCCACCCCCGCGCCCGGCCCCGCGATCTTCGTTCCCCCTCCCGCCGCAACGTGCCGAAAACGCCGGGAAATCCCCGCTTCCCCTTGACATGGGCCGCGAGGATATTAAAAAATACAGGAACTCTCAGGGCGGGGTGCAAGTCCCCACCGGCGGTGATCCGGCCTCGGCCGGAAGCCCGCGGGCGCGTTTTCAAGGGAAAAGCGCAGATCCGGTGAAAATCCGGGGCCGACGGTAACAGTCCGGAAGAAAGAGAATGGATCTCTCGCCTCAGTCTCGCTGAAGCACTCTCCTCTCTCCTCTCGCCTCTTGCGGCCCTGATGTGGACATCTCCAGGGAGTTTGTCATGCGTCAGCTATCTTCTCTTTGCTCCATCGAACAGGCCATCGACGACATCCGCGCGGGCCGCATGATCATTGTCGTGGACGACGACGATCGCGAATGCAGCGGCCATCTGGTCATGGCCGCCGAACGCGTGGACGCCGAAGCCGTCAACTTCATGGCCCGTCACGCCTGCGGTCTGATCTGTCTGGCTCTCTCGCCGGACATGGCCGACAGGCTTCATCTTCCGCTCATGCCTTCCAACGGCGCGGGCCGCACGCCGGCCTTCACGGTGTCCATCGAGGCGCGCGAAGGCGTGACCACGGGCATCTCCGCCGCCGACAGGGCCACCACCATTCGCGCCGCCGTGGCCGACGGCGCCGGCCCGGATTCCATCGTCACGCCCGGCCACGTCTTTCCGCTGCGCGCCCGCAAGGGCGGCGTGCTCACCCGCGTGGGCATAGCCGAAGCGGGCGTCGATCTGGCGGCCTTCGCGGGTCTGCGCCCGGCCGCCGCCATCTGCGAAATCCTCAAGGAAGACGGCTCCGTGGCCCGCATGGACGATCTGGAACTGTTCGCGGAACGCCACGGTCTGCGCATCGCGGCCATACGCGACATCATCCGTTACCACATCCGCTACGGCAAACTGGCCGTGCGGCGCGTGGCCGAAGCCAACATGCCCACCAAATACGGCACGTTCCGCATCATCGCCTACGAAAGCGACGCCTCCGCCGACACCCACGTGGCCCTCGTGAAAGGCGACGTGGACGAACGCGTCGATCCCTCGCCGGTGCTCGTGCGCGTGCACAGCGAATGTCTCACCGGCGACGCCTTCGGCTCGCTGCGCTGCGACTGCGGCAATCAGCTCGCGGCCGCCCTCATGCAGATAGAAAAGGAAGGCCGCGGCGCGCTGCTGTACATGCGTCAGGAAGGGCGCGGCATCGGCCTGGCCAACAAGATCCGCGCCTACGCCCTTCAGGAACAGGGCTACGACACCGTGGAAGCCAACATCAAGCTCGGTTTCGCGCCGGATCTGCGCGATTACGGCGCGGGAGCGCAGATACTGCGCGATCTGGGCATCAGCCGCCTGCGGCTTATGACCAACAATCCCCGGAAAATCGTGGGCCTGGAAGGCTACGGCATTGAAATCACCGAGCGCGTGCCTCTGGAAATCGGCCTGTGCGCCGTCAACGAACATTACATGCGCACCAAGCAGGAAAAAATGGGGCACATCCTCCACTTCGGCAAGAAAAAATAGGCGTCCCGCGCAACGCCTCGCTCCGCTCCCCGCGGACGAAATCCCGGGGACGGTTCGGCGCGCCGCCGTTTCCGCGGAACGCCAGCCTCCCCGCGGCGCGACCCCCCGCGAAAAAACGCGGACGCGCCGATCATCAAGGAAAAAACCGCGCCTTTCCGCGGCGCGGGCAGCGCGGCCCCTGAACGCGCGTCAGGACGCCGCCGGTTTCAAGGAGATTTCATGGATATCATCGCCCTGAACAACAAAAACTGGGAAGAAAAAGTTCGGCAGAAAAGCCCCTGGACCGTTCCCGTGGATGGAGAAGTCATCGACAACGCCCGTCACGGCAACTGGTGCGTGGTGCTCACCGCGCAAAAGCCCGTTCCGGCCGCGTGGTTCCCGCCGATCAAGGGCAAGCGCGTGCTGTGCCTGGCTTCCGGCGGCGGTCAGCAGGGTCCGGTGCTCGCCGCGGCCGGCGCCGACGTGACCGTGCTGGACATTTCCGAAGCCCAGCTGGAACAGGATCGCTCCGTGGCTCGCCGCGAAGGTCTGGAACTGCGCACCGTGCGCTCCAGCATGACCGACCTGAGCATGTTCGAAAACGAAAGTTTCGATCTCATCGTGCATCCCGCGTCCAACATGTTCATCCCCCACGTGCAGCCTGTCTGGAACGAGGCCTTCCGCGTGCTGAAAAAGGGCGGCGCGCTGCTGAGCGGCTTCATGAACCCCGCGTTCTACATGTTCGACGAGGAACTGGAACGCCAGGGCGCGCTTCAGGTCAAGTATCCCCTGCCCTACTCGGACCTCGACTATCTGAGCAAGGAAGAGCTGGAACGCAAGGGCGACGCCGTGGAATTCGGCCACTCCCTGGAAGAACAGATTCAGGGACAAATCGCCGCCGGTTTCGTCATCACCGGTTTTTATGAAGACACCTTCGGCGGCGAACGCCTGCTCGACCGCTTCTGCCCGTCCCTCATGGCCACGCGGGCCGTCAAGCCGAGCTGAGTCTTTTTCGCAGCCGCCGCGGACGCGCCTCAAGGTCGTCCGCGCCCAGAACTCGCGTCCCGTTGCCGTCGACCGTTCGCGGAAAACGGGACGCTTTTCTCGCGCAAGGCCCCGGACGATCGCCGTTCCGAGGTCGGCGCGCCGTTCGCGTCGCCCACGCGCTTCGCGCGCCCCGGACGCCCGGATGATCGCCGCTCCGGAAGACTCCCGGACGCGGCCGCCTTTTCACGATTTTTCAACTCCGTCGAGTGTGTTCCATGAGGGTATCCAGCCGCGCCTTCGGCCATGCCGTGGCGTTGTTCACCATAGCGGTGTGGGGCGTCACGTTTGTCTGCACCAAGGTGTTGCTCCGAGATTTTCAGCCGACGGAGATCCTGTTTCTTCGCTTCGCCATGGCCTACGTCGCCCTGCGCGCGGCGAGCCCCGGCCCCCTGCCCGGCCTGACGGCGCGGCGGCGCGCCGTGACGGCGGCCGCGGGACTCACGGGCATCTGCCTCTATTACCTTCTGGAAAACATCGCTCTGGAACACACCATGGCCTCCAACGTGGCGGTCATTCTCACGGCCACGCCGCTGTTCACCGCGCTGGTGGCGCGTTTCGCGTTCCGCAGCGGCGAAAAGCTGGGCGCGCGTTTCTATCTGGGCTTTCTCGTCGCCATGACGGGCATTTGCCTCATCAGCTTCAACGGTTCGCGCCTGTCGCTCAATCCGGCGGGCGACGCGCTGGCCGTGCTCGCCGGCCTGGTCTGGGCCTTCTACGCCTGCCTCACCAGCGTGATGGGACAATGGGGCTGTTCGTCGTTGCAGATCACGCGGGTTACGTTCGGCTGGGGGCTGCTGTTCATGCTGCCGTTTCTGGCGTTTTTCGGCTTCGACGGGAACGCGGAACGGCTGCTCCGTCCGACGAATCTGGCCAATCTGCTCTTTCTGGGCCTTGTGGCCTCGGCGTTGTGCTTCACCACCTGGAACATGGCCGTGCGCGCCCTGGGCACGGTGCGGGCCAGCCTGTACATCTATCTCGTGCCCGTGATCACGGTGGCCGTTTCCGTGGCCGCGCTGGGCGAACCGCTCACGCCGCTTTCCGCGCTGGGCACCGCGCTCACGCTGGCGGGGCTTTTTCTCTCCCAACGCGACCGGCGCTGAACCTGATCCGCGGTCACGCCTCGTCTCGCGGAAACGCGGGCCGGACGCAAAAAAAAACGCTCCGCCCTCCGGCCGTCACGCCGGAAAAACGGAGCGTTCGTCGCTGACCGTCGGCCCGCGGCGCGTCGGCAAAGGACGCGGAACCGCGCCTCGGAAAGAGCTCCCCGATCTCGGCGCAGAACGCCGCGGAATCCGGAGAAGCGGCGCGGGCCGGGAAGGATCAGCGGATAAAGTTGGTGCGGATCACGGGTTCCGCTTCGGGCAGGGGCACGCCGGCGGCCTTGCCGGCCTCGAAGCAGCGGAGCATCCAGGCCATGTTGCGGGCCAGATAGCGCATGGTCTGAAGGCCTTCGACGTCCTGACGCACTTCATCCGGCGTGTTGCCGTGCACCTGGTTCCAGTAAATGGAGGTGACCACGGGCATATTGTTCATGCCGAAGTATTTGTTGATCTGCTCAAAGGCCGCGGAAGCCCCGCCTCTGCGGCAGCTCACCACGGCCGCGCCGGGCTTGTTGGCGAAGAGCTTGGAACCGCAGAAAAACACGCGGTCGAGAAAGCTCTCCAGCTGCCCGGACGCCGAAGCGTAATACACGGGCGAGCCGAACACGAAGCCGTCGAATTCGGGCACCAGGGCGAGAAACTCGTTCACCTTGTCGTCGCGGAAGCAGCGGCCCGTCTTGCGGCACGAACCGCAGGCCACGCATCCCGCCACGGGCTGGGTTCCCAGCTGAAAAATCCGCGCGCCGACGCCCTGCTTTTCCAGTTCGGCGGCCACTTCCGAAAGAGCCGTCCAGGTGCATCCCTTGGGATGCGGACTGCCGTTCACAAGAAGAACCTGCATTTTCTCCTCCTTAACGTTGTTAATTTTTAATTAAAAACGCGCCGCGCCGCTTTCCGCAGGGAAAAGACGGCGTTCCCGTCGCGCCAGGCGCGCCGTCGCCTCCTCAACGGGGAAGACCCTTACGCGCCGAAACGATGACGAGTCTTTGGCTTTCCGCGCAGGCGACGACGACTCGAAGGCGCGGAGACTCGCGATTTCCGCGTCGCGCAAAACAGAAACGGAGCCTGCGCGAGGGCTCCGTTTCGGAAAGAACGGGAATGCGGCTTTATCGGGCGACGATGACGCGGGCCGGACGCAGCAGATGATCGTTCAGGCGATAGCCTTTCTGCATGACGCGGACGATGGAACCGGAATCCACGCCGTCGGCGTCTTCCTGGCCCACGGCCTCGTGGTCGTTGGGATCAAAGGGCTGACCGGCTTCGCCCACGGGGACGAGGCCGTGCTTTTTGAGCGCGTCGAGCAGCATGGTGCGGGTCATTTCGACGCCGACCATCATATTGCGGCTCTCTTCCGACTGCCCGCCGTACTGGAGGGCGAGGTCGAGATTGTCCAGCGTGGGAAGAAGGTCGGCGAGCACCTTTTCGGCGGCGTAGCGGGCCTGTTCCTCTTTTTCGCGCTGAACGCGCTTTTTGAAGTTGTCCATCTCGGCCAGCGCGCGCAGCTTGACGGCGTTGGCCTCGGCGGCCACATTGCAGGCGGCGCAGAGTCTGGCGCGGCACTCTTCGAGCTGTTCTTCTTCCGATTTTTCCTGAACGGGAGCTTCCCCTTCCGGGGCCTGCGCCGCGGCTTCGAGTTCCGGCTCTTCGTTCATGGTTTCGTTACGTTCAAATTCCTGACTCATGAAAAGACCTCCAACAGTGGTATACGAAAAGTAGGAACGAAGAGGCCCTCTGTCAAGACGGTCGACCAGCTCCCGCGATCCGTTTTCCCTCCCGCACCACGCGATACACGGCCGTGGCCATGGCGTCCAGCGCGAGAAGCGGATTCACCTGTGCCAGGAGCGCGTCCTGACATTCCACAAAAATTTCGGACAGTTCCAACAGCAGCTCGGCCGGCAGCGGGCGCAGCAGCGCGGCCAGTTCGCCGGATTCGCGGCCGGCCAGGCAGTCGGCCAGAGCCTTCTGCCCCACCAGCGTCACCTGCTGGGCCGCGGCGGCGTCGAGCGCGCCCCTCGCCTGGGAAAGATCGAACCAGCCGCGCCCCTCCGCGGCGAAACGCGCCAGAGCCCGTTCCCACGTCCGCATGTCCGGGGAAAGTTCGCGGCCGGTTTCGGGCCACGGCAGGGTCAGCACCCATCCGCGGGAAACGAGGGTCGGCAACAGCCGTTCCCGCTGCGGCGCGGTGAACACGAAACAGGTGTCGGGCGAAGGGTCTTCCAGCACCTTGAGCAGAGAATTGGCGGCTTCCACGCCCAGCGACTGCGCTTCGGCCAGCACGATGACCCGACGACGCCCGAAATGAGGCTTTTCCCCCAGCACGGGACGCAGCGCGCGCACCTCGTCGATCTTGATGGAGCCGGCGCGCCCGTCGAGCAGAAAGAGGTCGGGATGCATGTCGGCGCCGAGGCGCAGGCAGGAGGAACAGGCCAGACACGGCTCGTCGCCGTCGCGTTCGCAGTTGAGCAGCGCGGCCCACCACAGGGCGAGCGCCACGCGGGACGCGGCGTCGCCGCCTTCCAGATGCAGAAGCTGCGGCGGTTCCCGGCGCATGGCGCGCAGAAAGCCGCGCGTTCTCTCCAGCTCCGGGGTCAGCGCGCACGAAAAGGCGGCCCGCGCCTCGTCCACGCCGGGGAGTTTTTCCTCGGGCGCGGTTCTGCGCGCGGCCGCTTTGCCGCTTTCCTTTTTTCCCGCCGCCATATCAGTGACGGAAGGTCTGGTTCCTGTCGGGGCCGACGGAAATGTAGCCCGCCTTCACGCCGAGAATCTCCTCAACGCGCTCAATGTAGCGACGGCAGTTCCGCGGCAGGGAATCCCAGTCCGAGCAGCCGGAGAGATCCTCGTCCCATCCGGGCAGCACTTCGTACACGGGCTTGACGTTGTCGAGACCGCGCGGGGTCTGCGGCGGATACTTCATCACCTTGCCCTCGTACTCGTAGGCCACGCAGAGCTTGATTTCCTTGAGGCCGCTCAGCACGTCCACCTTGGTGAGCGCCATGGAGGTGGGGTCGCACAGCCGGATCATTTCGCGCAGCACCACGAGATCGAGCCAGCCGCAGCGGCGGGGTCTGCCGGTGGTCGCGCCGTATTCGCCGCCCTGGCGACGCAGAAATTCGCCCATGTCGTCGAACAGTTCCGTGGGGAAGGGCCCGGAACCCACGCGGGTGGTGTACGCCTTCACGATGGCGATGCGCTGATCGATCATGCCCGCGTGCACGCCGGAACCGATGGAGGCGTTGTCGCACACCACGTTGGAGGAGGTCACGAAGGGATAGGTGCCGTGGTCGATGTCGAGCATGACGCCCTGCGCGCCTTCAAACATGATGCTCTTTCCGGCGGCGTCGGCTTCCATGATGAGCGTGGACACGTCGGCCAGATAGGGCACGATGCGCGGCGCGATGGCCATGAGATCGCGGAACACGGTTTCGGGATCCAGCGCGGGCAGGCCGTAAAGCTGGGTGAAGAGCACGTTCTTCTCTTCAAGGGCGCGCTCAATCTTGGCGCGGAGCACTTCGGGATCGGTAAGATCGCCGGCGCGCACGCCCACGCGGGCCTTCTTGTCTTCGTAGCAGGGGCCGATGCCGCGGCCGGTGGTGCCGATCTTGTTCTTGGACTTGCCTTCGCGCGCGCCGTCGATCACGCGGTGATACGGCATGATGAGATGCGTCTTGTAGCTGATCTTCAACCGTTCGGGGCTGACGTCGAGGCCGAGACTCTGGAGGGCGTCGATTTCTTCAAGAAAGCTCTCCGGATCGAGCACGACACCGTTGCCGACGATGCACATCTTTCCGGGATGAAGAATGCCGGAGGGCACAACGTGCAGGACATACTTCTTGCCGTCCACAATGACCGTATGCCCGGCGTTGTTGCCGCCCTGGAAACGGACCACCATGTCCACTTCGGAAGTGAGCAGATCGACGATCTTGCCCTTACCCTCGTCGCCCCACTGAGCGCCGACGATTGTCATGTTCGACATATATTTCTCCTTAGGACGCACCTTGGAAAATAGAAAGGTTCTGCCCTTTCTGAAAACGCGCCAAAGCCATTTTTATAGAGACCTTTGCCCCGCTCGTCAACCCGAAGCCGCGCCTCCCAGAACGCCGGAACGCGAAAGCCCGCGGGAAAAATCGCCGCCGGAACGGCCGCCGCGGACGACGCTTCCGCCCGAAGCCAGACCGGTTCCGACTCCCGCCGGAACCTCATGGGGACCGCTCCCCTCGAACCCGACGCTCCCCCGCCGGGCCGGCGTTCAGTCCGCGTCGGGAAAGCAGTCGGGAAATTCGGCCCGGTCGCGGTCGAGTTCTTCCCGCATCCAGGCGAAGAACGCGCTCACGCGCGGCGTTCGGGCGGCGTCGGCCAGGCAGGCGGCCGTGTAGCGGCGTTCCACCGGAATGGAGGGAGACCGCAACGCCGCAAGACGTCCGGCGCGCAGGTCTTCCACCGCCAGCAGCGAACCGGCCAGCACCGCGCCCCGGCCTTCCGCCGCCGCGGCCAGCGCCATGTAGGTGAACTGATACAGCGGCCCGTAACGCCGCGCGGACGCCATGCCCGCAGCCCGGAACCACGCGTCCCACGCCTGTTCCCCGCTCTGGGGAGAGCGCAGCAGCCTGTCGTTGCGCCACTCGCCCCCGCGTTCGCGCAGATACTCGGGACTGAACGCCGGAAACAGCCGTTCCCGCGGCAGCGGCAGGACAAAAAGCCCCGACGTGGGCGGCATGTCCCTCCGCACGATGACGTCCGCCTCCGGCCCCAGCGCGGGATGCCCCGGATGCGGCGCGATGCGGATGTCGATATCCGGATGCCGTTCGCAAAAGCGGCTCAGCCGCGGCGCGAGCCAGCGATTGGCGAAACTCGCCTCCGCCACCACCGACAGCGGCCCCACCCCGCGCCGCAGACGCGCGCTTTCCCGGCGCAACGCCTCCAGCGCGCCGCTCACCGCCTGAAAATACCGCTCGCCGTCCGGCGTGAGGCGCACCCCCGGCGAACGACGCGTGAACAGCGGCACCCCAAGATAGTCCTCAAGATGCCGGATATGCTGACTTATCGCCGCCTGCGTGACGCAAAGTTCCTCCCCCGCGCGGGTGAAACTGCCCAGCCTCGCGGCGGCCTCAAACGCGGCGAGCGCGTTCAACGGTGGATTCTCGATCATAAGAAAAACTTATCCCGACCCACAAAAAATCTCGTTTGCCGCGCGGCTCGCTTTGCTGCATGGTTCCTTTTCTCGCGCCTTTCTCGCGGAAAGGTCAGAGCCAGACAAAAAAAACGGCGTCCGCGCGACGCCCGGAGAACATATATGTGGGATGTGCTTGTGTTATTGCTGCCGGTCTTCGTGCTGATCCTGCTGGGCATGCTGGCGGAACGCTTCCAGCTCGTGCCGCCCTTCGGATCGGCCACGCTCAACCAGTTTCTCGTCAATCTGGGGCTGCCCGCCCTCATCTTTCTTTCCATCGCGGAATGCAGGCCGGAAGATCTTGACCACGAAGCCTTCCTCGGCGGCTTCGCCGTGAGCCTCTTCGTCACGTTCGGACTGCTTATTCCGACGTTCCACCGCCTGCGCCTTCAGACAGGCTATCGGGAGGAGGTCATGCTGTCAATGCTGGCCAGCTTTCCCAACGTGGTGCTCGTGGGCCTGCCCGTGCTCATGGCCTTGTATCCGGGCAATCCCGTGGTGGTGCTCGCCAGCACGCTGACCAACATTCTGGAAATCCCCATGGTGCTCGTCACCCTGTTCATCCTGGTCAACAACGGCGCCAAGGGACGGCATCCCATACGCACCATCGCGCTGGCCCTGGTGACCAATCCCGTGGTGCTGGCCACGGCGGGCGGCGCGGTCTTCTTTCTCACGGGCGCGCCCGTGCCCTCGGCCATCGAATCGCCGTGCCGCGCGCTCGGCAACTCCGTCATGCCCTGCGCGCTGGTGTCTCTCGGCATCGTCATCAGCGCGAGACTGCGCAATCACGGCGACAACAGCGTGTTCCATCCCGGCAGACAGATCGTCATTCTCGTCGGCAAGCTGATCGCGCAACCGCTCATCGCGTACGTCGCCCTCACCGCCCTGAACGCCGAACCGCTGTGGCGTTCCATGGGCGTGCTGCTCGCCGCCATGCCCGTGGGAACCCTCGCCTACGCCATGAGCGATTCCTACAAGGTGGCTTCCAACGACGCTTCCGCCGCCGTCATCTCCAGCACGCTTCTTTCTCTTCTTCTCATTCCCGCGCTGGCCATGATCGTCAAATAGCCGCGCGCGCGAAAAGAACGCCGATCGCCCGCAGAACGCCTCCCCTGAACCGCAGGACGCGTTCGCGACCGGCGACTGTGTGGGACGAGACCCTCTTCGGACAGACGGGGAATCCCCGGAGAGGGTCTCGGCATCCCCCTTCCGTCGCCCGCGCGACCACGCGTTTCCCCGCAACGCCGATCCTCGCCGGCCGTCATGCCTGGTCGTCGCGCCCTTCCGTCGACATTCCCGTCCGGTCACGCCGCGCCCTTCCGCGCCCGGCCCGTTCCGCGACCGGCTTCGCCGCCCTCGGTCCGGCTTCCCCGCCCTCGGACGCCAACGCCCGCCGCTGCTCCGCGGAAGCCTCCTTCAACGTCAGCAGCGAATCCGCCGCCCTGGCCGCGCCGCGCCGCCATTCCACGTCCATTCCCGCAAAACGACGCCGCATCACGCGCACGGCTTCAAGATTGCTGTCCACCAGCAGCGCGTTGCGTCCGAGCTGCATCGCCGATTCGCCCAGCGTGCCGCTTCCGGCGAAAAAATCGCACAGCACGTCGCCGGGACGCGAATGCACCTTCACGATGCGGTCAATGATTCCCCTCGGCTTCTGCGTGGCGTATCCGGTCTTTTCCCGGCTGTTGGGACTGACAATGGTGTGCCACCACACGTCGGTGGGCGTTTTGCCCAGCGCGGCCTTGCGCGGCCCCACCAGCGCGGGCGCCATGTACGGTATGCGGTCCATGGCCTCAAAGTTGAACGTGTACTCCTCCGGATTCTTGGCGTACCAGAGAATGTTGTCATGCTTGGCCGGCCAGCGTTTCCGCGACCGCGCCCCGTAATCGTACGCCCAGATGATCTCGTTGATGAACGACGCGCGCCCGAAAATGCGATCCAGCATCACCTTGCAATAATGAATCTCCCGATAGTCCAGATGGAAAAACAGAGAGCCGGACGGCGCAAGAATGCGGTACGCTTCCTCCATGCGCGGCTGGAGAAATCCCAGAAAATCCTCAAACCTGTCTTCATACCCGCTGGTCTCCCCCCGGATGGTGCGGTAGAGCTGTCCCTTGAAGCCCACGCGGTCGCCATGATCGTCGCGCACCGTGACCAGACGCGTGCGTCGCTGCGCCTTCCCGGTGTTGAACGGAGGGTCAATGTAAATGAGGTCCACGCAGGCGTCCGGCAGGGCGCGCAAAACGGCAAGGTTGTCGGCGTGAAAAACGGCAAGTCTGGGCATGGATATCCTTTGTCCGCGACGATGGCGAACCTGCCCAACATTAATCGTTTCACAGCTCCATGGCAAGGACGATATGCCGCAACGATCGCCGCTCTCTCATCCCCCTCCAAAACGCCCGCGCCCCAAACGCCCCGGCTCCGGACATTCCCTTTGCCCGGCTCCGCGGACGTTTCCCCAAAAATCCCGCCGGCGCGCCCGCGCGCGATGGACGACATTCCGCCGCTCCAGCCGCCCCTGTCGCGAGCGTCAACCGCGCCGCCGCTCCCTCCCCGACAGACCCGGCGCCGACCCCCAAACGCTCCGGCGACACGCCGTCTTCCAAGCGGCGCGCTTCCCTTCGCGCGAGGCGTCACGGTTTCGTCGTCCGCCGGAAATACGCCTTGACAGCCTGAACTTCTTGTCCCTTACTAAAACCCATCATCCTCTCTAAAGAGCTATACTCCCATGAATTTCCCTTTGTTCTGGCTTGCCTTCGCCTGGCTGCTCGGCGGTTTCGTGCACGGTGTCACGTCCATAGGATCGGCCATGGTCGCCATGCCCCTGATGACGTTTCTCACCGGCCCCAAGGAATCCATCCTCATCTCCTGCGTTTCCTGCGGCGTCGCGCCGCTGGCCCTGTCCATCATCTACCGCAAGTACATCCTCTGGCGGGAAACCATCTGGCTTTCTCTGGGATGCGTCATCGGCATTCCGGCGGGCGTGGCCATGCTCACCCGGCTCCCCGGCCCCATGCTGCTGCTCGCCATAGGCGTGATGCTCATTTTCTTCGTGGCCTGGCAGTTCCTTTCGCATAAAGTACGGGCGTCCATGCCGTATCATCCGGCCGTGGCCTTTCTCATGGGTCTTGTGGGCGCGTTCCTCACCGCCAGCACCAGCCTCGGCGGACCGGCCGTGGCCGTGTACACCGCCTTCCGCGGCTGGGAACAGAAAAACGCCCTCGCCTCCGCCAGCATGTATTTCAACTTCGTCAACGGCAGCATCGTCATCATGCAGTGGATGGCCGGCCTCTACACCGACGCCGTGCTCGACGCCGTGGCCGTTTCCCTGCCCGCCGGCGTCGTCGGCGTGCTCATCAGCATCCCCGTGGTTCGGCACATGCCGCAGGAAACCTTCCGCAAGGCCCTGCTGTTCATGATCCTGATTTCCGGCGTCATGCTCGTAGGAAGGTCCATTTTCTGACGCCGGGGAGGCGCGGACGCCCGTACTGGACAGACACACTTTACGAACTGCGGGACTTGCACGCTCGCGCGGACCTGGTGGACGCCGGGGGGACGCGGACGCCCGTACTGGCCAGACACGCTTTACGGGCTGCGGGACTTGCACGCTCGCGCGGACCTTGTGGACGCCGGTGTGGCGCGGACGCTCGTACTGGACAGACACACTTTACGAACTGCGGGGCTTGCACGCTCGCGCGTCGTTTAACGGCGGAAGTGAATTCCGCCTACTCCTTGCTCGCGCCGCGACCGCCTGAAGGCAGGTCGCGGGATCCGGCGTTGGGCGGGGTCGGGAGTAAAGCCTTTCCGGCGTTGAGCGGGGGTGGAGGGGAACTCCGGGGAGCGTTGAGCGGGGGTTGGGAGTAAAACCTTTCCGGCGTTGGGCCGGGGCCGAAGTAGCTAAGGGAGCGTTGAGCGGGGGTTGGGAGTAAAACCTTTCCGGCGTTGAGCGGGGGCCGAAGTAGCTAAGGGAGCGTTGAGCGGGGGCCGAAGTAACTAAGGGGAGCGTTGGGCGAACGTTGGGGTAACTCCGGGGCCGGAATCCTCCCCCATCTGGAAATCCTTTCCTCACTCACAGCGGAGCGGCGGAACGACGATCCGCTGTCGGAACGCCAGGCGCGACCGAAGGACGCGACTGGAACTGACCGCGTTCTTGCCCGAAGGTTCGCCTTTCGCGACGCCCCCTTTTTCCCCACGACGCTCCCTTCCGCGACTTGTGTCCAAAGCCGCCGAATTTGCCTTCTCGCTCCCCGACGATCGAAGA
>CALUUX010000054.1 GCA_944324085.1 uncultured Mailhella sp.
GCAGTACGGGCATGTCGAGTTTCTTGGCTGCTTCCAGATGCCGTTCGAGCTGGGCGATGTCGTGTCCGTTGATGGGGCCTATGTAGTTGAACTGGAAAGCCTCGAAAAGCATGCCCGGGGTGAAGAAGGACTTGAAGCTGAGTTCACCTTTCCGGATGATGTCCACGAGAGAGTCACCCTTCGGCAGGCGGGAAAGCACCTTGGCGACATGCTGCTTGATGTGCATGACGGTGCTGTGGGACAGGTTGCGGCTGAGAAAGCGGGAAAGGGCACCCGTATTCTCGGAGATGGACATTTTGTTGTCGTTGAGAATGACGATGAGTCTGCGTCCCATGCCGCCGGCCTGATTCAGGGCTTCCAGCGCCATGCCGCCGGAAAGGGCGCCGTCGCCGATGACGGCGATGACATGTTCCTTTCCGCCTCTGAGATCGCGCGCCGTGGCCATGCCGAGAGCGGCGGAAATGGACGTGGAGGCATGTCCGACGCCGAAACAATCGTAGGGACTTTCCGAGCGGTTGGGAAATCCGGAAAGACCGCCGTAGCGGCGCAGGGTGTTGAAGCGGTCGGCTCTGCCGGTAAGCAGTTTCCAGGGATACGTCTGATGGCCGACATCCCAGACGATGGGATCACGGGTCGGATCAAAGCAGGAGAGCAGGGCTATGGTCAGTTCCACAACGCCGAGGGAAGGGGCCAGATGACCGCCGTTCTGCGTGACCACGCGAATGATGGTGTCGCGCAGTTCCTGCGCCAGCGCCTGCTTGAGAGGAAGGGAAAGCCCCGGAATGTCTTCGGGAAGATGCAGGCTGGAGAGCAGGGAGGTATCGGACATGGGAAGCCTTGAGCGTATTAATGCGTGCGGTTGACAAGTTTACGGGACGTTTCACGAAGAAAGTCGGCGTCGGGACCGGAGAATACGCCCTCCAGAGCCCGTTCGGCGGCTTCGCAGTGCAGGCGGGCCTGACGGCGGGCTTCTTCCAGCCCGAGGAGGGCGGGCCAGGTGGCTTTTTCGCTTTCGGCGTCGTGTCTGACTTCCTTGCCCACCGTGGCCTCGTCACCGACGACATCGAGTATATCATCGGTAATCTGAAACGCAATGCCCAATTCACTGCCGTAACAGCGGGCCGCACGACGTTGTTCGGAAGTGGCTTCCGCCAGTACCGCACCGCATTCACAGGCGTTGAACAACAGTGCTCCGGTCTTTTTTTCATTGAGAATGCGCAGTTCTTCCAGAGAAAGTTTTTTTCCTTCCCCTTCAAGATCCAGCATCTGGCCGCCGACCATGCCGGCGGCTCCGGCGGCGTCGGCCGTGAGGCGCATGGCTTCGAGCAGCAGCGGCGCGGGCGCGTCGGCGCGCGCCATGTGACTGAAGGCGTTGGTGAGCAGGGCGTCCCCCGCGAGAATGGCCGTGGCTTCGTCAAAGGCCTTGTGGCAGGTGGGGCAGCCGCGGCGCAGATCGTCGTCGTCCATGGCGGGCAGATCGTCGTGGATGAGCGAATAGGTGTGAATCATTTCCAGACCGGCGGCGAAGGGCAGAAGAGCTTCGGTGATTTCTTCGGCGTTATCTTTGGCGCAGGCCCGCGCCACGGCCAGACAGAGCGCGGGACGCAGCCGTTTGCCTCCCGCCAGCAGGCTGTAGCGCATGGCGCTGGAAAGCCGGGACGGTATTTCCTTGTCGAGAAAAGCGGCGGAGAGGTACTGTTCCACCCTGTCGCGAAGAGCTGCGCTCATGTATCCCCCTTGCGTGTGAAACTTGGGACTGCCGGAGAACCTTCGACAGCGCTATTCGTCTTCTTCCTGGGCTCCGGCGTCGAAGGGCTCCGTGCCCGTTTCGGTGCAGAGTCGTATGTCGTGCCTGGCCTTTTCCAGTTGTTCGCGGCAGGCGGCCGCGTGGGCGAGACCTTCTTTATACAGGGCCACGCTTTCTTCCAGAGGGCTGTCGCCGGCTTCCAGCGCGGTCACAATGGCCTGGAGTCTGGCCAGTCGTTCTTCAAAGGTAGGTTCTTTTTTCTTCATCGGGAACTCCGTGAGGTTCCGTCCTTGGGCTTGGTGTCGAAAATGCTGCGGGTGGGGCCGCCTACCAGGCTCGGAGGGTCGCTGAACAGCGGCATGGCGTCCACGGCCACGCCCTGCACCAGAAAGCCGAGATGCAGATGCGGACCGGTCACGCGGCCCGTGGAACCGGACCGTCCGATACGCTCTCCCTTTCTTACGCTTTGTCCGGGCGTCACGTCAAAGGCGGAAAGATGGGCGTAGGTGCTTATAACGCCCTGCCCGTGGTCGAGGTACACGGTGTTGCCTCCGAAATATTGCGGTTCCGCCAGAAGGACGGTGCCGTCGGCTACCGCAAGGACGTCGGCCCCTTCCGGGCTGCGCATGTCGGTGCCCTTGTGCGGAGCGCGGGGCTTGCCGTTGAACACGCGGCGTCCGCCGAACGGACTGGTGACGCCGCCTGGAACGGGGCGTTGAAGGGGCAGAGACCAACGTTTTTCCGTTCGCGAGGCCAGAGCGTTGCGGCTGCGCTGAACGTCGCGGGCTATCCGCTCCTGTACGTCCTTGGGCGGTTCGACGTATTTGGGCGCGACCTTGAGCACGCTCTGGGGCCACGGCACGGAGGCGGCCGCGATGGCAAAGTTCCGTTTTTCCCCGTTTACGGAGAGGGAAAGGGTGTGACGGCCTGTGGCGTCCAAGGGCATGGCCAGCAGGAGCTCCGCTTTCCATGTTGCGTCGCCGGCGCGTTCGGCCGTCACGCGGAAGCGTTCCCCGCGCCAGAGAAAGACGGCGTCAAAGGGGGCGGCGTCCGTGACGGACACGGGAAAGGCGTGTCCCTGACTGACCTTGACGGGGACGGCGTATTCCGCGGCTCGCGCCGCGCCCGCGAGCGCGAGAAGAAAAACGGTGAAAACAAGAAGGCGTTTCATGAGAGTTCCCCCCTAAGAAGGCCGACATTTACGTCGACGCGTTTTTGTCGTCCGGACGGGAGGGTTCCACGCCCGTAACGTCGGCGAGGATGCGTCCGTCGGCCAGCAGAACGGAAACGGAACGTCCGGGGGACGTCTGCGCGACGGAACGCAGGATGTCGCCGCGTTCGTCGCAGGCCATGGCGTAGCCCCGCCGCAGGGGTTCAAAGGGATCGAGGGCCTGAAGACGCAGTTCCAGACGGGTGAGGGCGGATTCCTGAGCCAGGCCGACCAGGCGTCCCAGAGGCGGAAGCGCGGCTTGGGCGCGTTCCACGTCCGCGTTCGCCCGCCGCAGTCTGGCTTCTCCGGCTCCGGCAAGGCGCAGGGCGAGGCGTTCGAGTTCCGCGGACCGGGATTCCAGGCGGGCGTTTTTTTCGCGCATGGCGTCGCTCAGGCGTTCCACGGCGCGGAAATCCCGTTCAATCCGTCGTTCCAGCGCGGCGCGCAGGCGGCCGGTCAGGGCGTTCAGCGTTTCACGTTGGTGGCGCAGTCTGGCCAGGGGAGAAAGAAGGGCAAGCGCGCGCGAAACGTGTTCCAGCCGCAGGGCGAGCGTGTCCTGACGGCGGAGCGAAGCGTTGCGCAGGGCGATCTCCAAGCCGTCGATCCGCTGTTCCAGAACGGAGCGTTCCTGCCAGAGAATCTGGGCGGCGTGGCTGGGCGTGGCCGCGGCGTAGTCGGCCGTGAAATCGGTGATGCTGTGGTCTATTTCGTGACCTATGCCTGTGAGCACGGGGATGGGGCAGCGATACACGGCGCGCGCCACGCGCTCGTCGTTAAACGCCCAGAGGTCCTGCACGGAGCCGCCGCCGCGGATGAGCGCGATGACTTCGGCCCAGGCGTCGTCGCCCGCGCGCTTCAGCGCGTCGACGATGCGCGGAGGGGCGTCTTCGCCCTGCACGGGCGTGGGATAGACGCGTATTTCCGCGCCCAGACCGCGGGTGGAGCTGATGCGGATGAAATCGCGGATGGCGGCGCCGTTTGGCGCGGTGATGACGGCTACGCGTCGAGGTTCGCGGGGAAGGGGGCGTTTTCTGGCCTGATCGAAAAGCCCTTCGGCGGCGAGTTTGCGCTTGAGGGCTTCAAATTCCTGATGCCACAGACCGAGACCGGCGGTTTGCGCCAGCTCCACGACCATTTGATACTGACCGCGCGCGCCGTACACGGTAAGGCGTCCGGCGCAGATGAGCGTCTGACCGTTTTCCATGACGCGGGCGAGACTGGGGCGCGGACCGTCTTCCCACACTTCACCGGTGAGCGGGTCGAACGTTTCGTCTTTCTGCTGTCGTTTGAACCAGACGCAGTTCAAAAGACAGTCATCTTCTTTCAGCGAAAAATAGACATGGCCGGAGGACGGACGGGACAGGTTGGTCACTTCCCCCTGAACCCACACGTACGGAAAGCGGCTTTCCACGGCCTGCCGCAGACGTTCCGTCACCTGTCGCACGCTGAGAATGGCGTCCATGTCGTTTTCGCCTTTGGAGAGGATTTGTTCACGCCGCCGCGGGAGGAGAGCGCAGACGCGTTGTCCCGAAGGGGGACGCGTCGGCCGAGATTCGGTGGAAAATCGGCCTTCCGGCGGCGATCCGACGCGGGACGGTCGCCTTGCGTCGGAATGAAAAAGAGCCGTCCGGAGCCGGAACGTCGGCGCCGGACGGCGTGTCAGATCAGCGTTTCCAGCTGTCCAGCACGGACTGATACCATGCGGGGAAATCGCGTTCGAAGCTGTCCGCGGGGAGGGTGGACTTTTCGCCGGTGCGGCGGTTCTTCACTTCCACCACGCCCTGAGCGAGGCCCTTGCCGCCCACGGTGATCTGGATGGGCAGACCGATGAGGTCGGCGTCCTTGAACTTCACGCCAGGACGTTCGTCGCGGTCGTCGTACAGGGTGTCCATGCCGCGCTCGGTGAGGAAGGCGTCGATGGCGTCGCACTTGGCGGCGACGTCGGCGTTTTTCGGATCGAGGCATACGATATGCGCGTCAAAGGGCGCGAGCTGGGGCGGGAACATGATGCCGTGCTCATCGAAGTTCTGTTCGATGCAGGCGGCCACCACGCGGGAAACGCCGATGCCGTAGCAACCCATGATCATGAGCTTTTCCTTGCCGTTTTCGTCAAGGAACACGGCGTGCAGGGCTTCGCTGTACTTGGTGCCCAGCTTGAAGATGTGTCCCACTTCGATGCCGCGCTTGATTTCCAGCGGACGGCCGCAGCAGGGGCAGGGATCGCCGGCCACGGCGTTGCGAAGATCCGCCCATTCGATGGGCAGGGCGACGTCGCGCGGGAGGCTGAGATGGCGAACATGGGCGTCGGCCTTGTTGGCTCCGGCGATCCAGTCGTTGCCGGCCATGAGTTCCTTGTCCGCGTAGATTTTTTCCACGCCCTTGAGGCCGGCGGGGCCGGCGAAGCCTACGGGCGCGCCGGTCATGGCCTGCACCTGTTCGGGGGAGGCGAACTGGATGTCGTCGGCGTCGATGAGGTGGGCCAGCTTGATTTCGTTGAGTTCGCGATCGCCGCGCAGCAGCACGGCCACGGGTTTGCCGTCGGCCATGAAGAGCAGGGTTTTCACGAGCTTGTCGGCGGTTACGCCGAGGAAGGCGCACACTTCTTCAATGGTATGCTGGCCGGGCGTGGCCACCTCTTCCATGGCGGGGCAGGGCGTTTCATCCTGCGTGAAGGTCGTGCTGATGGGCGCGCGTTCCACGTTGGCGGCCCAGGTGCAGTCCGGCCAGTTGGTGCAGGCGGCGATGGCGTCTTCGCCGGTTTCGGCGAGCACCATGAATTCATGGGAGAAATTGCCGCCGATGGCGCCGGAGTCAGCCTCCACGGGACGGAAATCAAGACCCATGCTGCTGAAGATCTTGTGATAGGCGTCCTTCATGGAGGCGTAACTTCTGTTCGCGCCTTCGTCGTCCACGTCGAAGGAGTAGCCGTCCTTCATGAGAAATTCGCGGCCGCGCATGAGACCGAAGCGGGGGCGCACCTCGTCGCGGAACTTGGTCTGAATCTGATACAGATTCAGGGGCAGCTGGCGGTAGGATTTCACTTCGCCGCGCAGCAGGTCGGTCATGACTTCTTCATGGGTGGGGCCGAGGCAGTAGTCGCGGTCGTGTCTGTCCTGGAAGCGCAGGAGTTCCTTGCCGTATTTCTTCCATCGGCCGGATTCCTGCCAGAGTTCGGCGGGCTGCACCATGGGAAGCAGCACTTCGATGGCTCCGGCGGCGTTCATTTCGCGGCGCACGATGTCCTTGGCCTTTTCCAGCGTGCGAAGGCCCAGCGGCAGCCAGGTGTAGATGCCGCTGGTGAGCTTGCGAATCATGCCCGCGCGAACCAGCAGCTTGTGGCTGATGACTTCCGCGTCGGCGGGGGCTTCCTTCAGGGTGGGGATGTAGTAACGGCTCCAGCGCATAGAGGATCCTTCAGTCGTTAGGGGTAAGAAGTTTGTCGAGTTCTTCAAGAAAAGCCGCAAGCAGAGCGTCCTGACCGTTGACAGAACGGAGCACTTTCCCCTTGCGGAAGATGACGCCTTTGTCGCGGCCGCCGGCCAGACCGATATCGGCCTCGCGGGCTTCTCCCGGGCCGTTGACCACGCAGCCCATGACCGCGATTTTGAGGCGGCTTGTCGCGGCCGCCGGGTGGGACTGCACGTATTCCTCGACTTTTTCGGCCATGCCGATAAGGTCGATTTCCGTGCGGCCGCAGGTCGGGCAGGAAACGATTTCCGGTCCGCGGCTCCGAAGCCCCACGGCGCGGAGAATTTCCCATGCGACGGCCACTTCCCTGACCGGGTCTGCCGTCAGGGAGACGCGTATGGTATCGCCGATGCCTTCAAAAAGCAAAAGGCCGAGCCCCACCGAGGATTTGACCGTGCCGCGCATGGGCGTGCCCGCCTCGGTGACACCCAGATGCAGCGGGTAATCCGCTCGCGAGGCCATGAGACGGTACGCGGCGATGGTGTCGGCGACGGAAGAGGATTTGAGCGATACCTTGATGTCGTAGAATCCGCGTTTTTCCAGCATGCGAACATGGGAGAGCGCGCTTTCCACCAGAGCTTCGGGCGTGGGGCCGCCGAAGCGTTCCAGAAGATGCTTTTCCACGGAGCCGCTGTTCACGCCCACGCGGATGACGGCTCCGTTGGCTTTCGCCGCCGCGGCCAGACTGTCCACGGGGCCTTCGCCGCCGATGTTGCCGGGATTGATGCGCAACCCTTTCAGTCCGGCGTCGAGCGCGGCGAGAGCGAGGCGATGATCGAAGTGTATGTCGGCCACCAGCGGCACGGGGGAGCGCGACGCGATGGTTTTCAGCGCGGCCGCGGCTTTTTCGTCGGGCACGGCGAGGCGAACCACTTCGCAGCCGGCGGCGTGGAGTCTCGCTATCTGTTCGAGGGTGGCTTCCGCGTTTCGCGTGTCGGTGTTGGTCATGCTCTGCACCACGACGGGCGCGCCGCCGCCGATGAGCACGTCGCCGAGCTTGAGTTGACGAGTTCCGTTTCTGTGAGGAGCGTTCATGCGTTCTCCTTGATGCCGCGCAGATGATGTATCGCGTCCAAGGTGTAGATGACAAGGGCCAGCCAGATGACGGGGAAGGAAATCATGTCGGAGGGCTTCATGCTTTCTCCGAGCACGGTGATGGCCAGCAGAAAGGAGATGGAAGGGCTGACGTACTGCAGAATGCCGATGGTGGCCAGCGTGACGTGACGCGCCGCGTAGCCGAACATGAGCAGAGGCAGCCCGGTGAAGGCTATGGTGCACGCGAGCAGCACGGGGCGCAGCGGTCCGTAGCCCACGATGCCGAGTCCGCGTTCCATGACGCCGAGCCATATCAGCGAGGGAATCGTGAGCAGCAGAGCCTGCACGAAGAGGCTCGGAGCGGAGGCCATGCGCAAGGTTTTCTGCACATAGCCGTACAGGGCGAAAGAGAGGGCGAGCGTGAAGCCCAGCCACGGAATGTGTCCGTAGGCGATGACGCTGGCCGCAACGCCCAGAAAGGCAAGGCCGATGGCGACCCCCTGGGGGCGGGACAGCTTTTCGCCGAGGAACAGACGTCCCATAAGCACGTTGAGCAGAGGGGTGATGAAATAGCCGAGTGAAGATTCCACGATGCGTCCGCTGGTGACGGCCAGCAGGTAGACGCTCCAGTTCAGGCCGAGCAGCGACGCGGCTCCGAACAGGGTAAGCAGCACGCGTCTGCTTTCGAAGGCCGCCCGCACGGAGCGCGTCTGCCCCGTCGCAAGCAGGACGACGCCGAGAAAGACCACGGTCCACAACATGCGGTGCGCCATGATGGAAATGGGATTGAGCCCTCCAAGCAGGGGCCAGAACAGGACGGCGACGCCCCAGAGCAGATGCGCGCTGAGACCGGCCGCGGTGCCCGCGCAGGAGCCGGAACATTCTTTGGAAAAAAAGGGCAGGTGGAGGTTCGTCATGGATGCAAGGGCGTGGAGGACGGCCGTGGAAGAAAAAGAGACGCGGCTTGGCCGGAGGGGGCGTTCGGAAACGGCGGAAATTGCGTATCGACTTTTTAAGCCTGTAACCAGCAGTCCGCTCTCCCGTTTTAAGCGGGAGAGCGGACTGCGCGGCGAAAGAGTTCTTCCGAAACGCGGTGGCGTTTCAACCGTCGACGCCGGAGCGGACGGCATGAGAAATCAGAAAAACGGAAAGCTGACGGGACAACGGCGCGTCATCCCGCCGAAAGCGCGTTAGCGGTTGAAGGAACGGGCGTACAGCTCCACGATGGCGCGGCGGCCGTTGGCTTCCAGAAAGCGGGTGCCGGTCGCGGTGAAGCGGTTGTGCTTGATGATGGGTTCGTCCTTCTTCACCCAGTCGTCGTTGATCCAGCGGAACCAGGCGTCGCGCTTCTGGTCGAACACCAGAAGGGGCTTGTTGCACAGCTTGGCGAATTCCGCGCCCCAGCCGGTGCCGCCCTTGACGGTTTTGTCGTCCTGAATTTCACCGACGACCAGCACTTCGCTGCCGCTGCTCACCTGCCAGCAGATGGACTGGAGGACTTTGCGGAACAGGGGAGCGCGGGTGTATTCGCGACCCATGAGGCGGGAAACATAGGTCATGCTGACGTCCTTGAGCGCCAGTTCGTCCTGAGTGAGCACGCGAACGCCGCGCGTGCGCTCTATCTGATGGCCTTCAAAGCTGTAGTTGACCTCTTCGATGCCCCAGGCTTCGGCCTGAGC
>CALUUX010000055.1 GCA_944324085.1 uncultured Mailhella sp.
AGATTATTGGTCACTACGCCTCCCTCGCGCTTCAAGAAGCGCGCGCATGTATTCCCGTTGTGTTTCCTGGCTGGCCGTTCCCTGGCGAAGGGCCGCCACGACGGAAGCCATGTGTGATGTCTTCTGCAAGTTGATAAGCATTTGTCGAATGGCGTTAAGTTCGCCTTCCTCGTTGTCAAGCGGGGGGGCGTCTTCGCCCCGGCATCGAATCCAGAAAATTTTTTCCTTGGGGTCCAGTTCGTCGAACGCCAGATCGGAGCAGTAGGCGGCTATTTTGTCCCAGAGCTTGAGGGCCCAGGGCGCGCTCAGGGCGAGATCGGCCCCCGCGGCCTGAAGATCCGGCAGTCTGTGGGGATAGCGCACCGCGAACGTCATGATTTCCTTGTCCCGGCTGATGGCGTGGGGCGCGGCGGAGCGAGCGGGCGTCGGTCTCGGAGCGGAGGAGGCGCGCCGTTCGAGCACGCCGCCCCGGAGATCGGATTCGGAAAGGCCGAGTCCCGTGGAGAGTTCCGCCGCAAAGCGGTGAAACAGCTCCGGCATGTCCACCTGGGAAAGAAAACGTCTGGCCCATTCCACGGCTTCGCGCGGAGCCATGTTCCGCAGCACGGAGACGCAGAAGGCGATGCCGTCCTGGGCGTGGGCGCGCAGTTCTTCCACGGCGTCGGCTCCGTAAGAGTGCAGCATGCTGTCGATGTCGTTGTCGTCGGGGAAGAGGACGACTTTGCAGGACAAACCGCGCGCGAGCAGCATTTCGCAGGAGCGGAACGCGGCCTTGCGTCCGGCGCCGTCGCCGTCGAACATGAGTTCGAGGTGCGAACTGAAGCCGGAAAGGCGTTTTATCTGTTCCGGGGTGAGTGCGGTGCCGAGCACGCCCACGGCCTGCGTGTAGCCGTACTGGTGCAGGGTGATGACGTCCATGTAGCCCTCGGTGAGGATGGCGCTTTTTTTCACCGCGATGGAGGGTCTGGCCTGAAACAGACCGAACAGATGCTCTCCTTTCTTATAGATGGGCGAGTCGCTGCTGTTGATGTACTTGGCGTCGTCGTCTTTGGCGAGAGCCGGAAGAATCCGGCCGCCGAAGGCGATGGTCTGACCGGAAAGGTTGCGGATGGGAAACATGAGCCGGTTGCGGAAGCGGTCGAAGGTGCGACCGCCCTGACTCTTGGACTGAAGCCCGCAGTCCACGGCGGCGTTCAGGCTGAAGCCCGCGCGGCGCAGCGTGTCGCCGAGATCCTGCCAGGCGTCCATGCTCCATCCGAGGCCGAATTTTTCCACGAGTTCCGGAGAAATGCCGCGTTCGGCGATGTAGTCGCGGCACGCGGCCGCGCCGGAGGAGGAAAGATTGCTGTGAAAATGGGAGGCTGCGAGCTCATGCATTTTGAGCATGTCGCGTTTCTGGGAACGCTGCTGACGGGCGTGGGGATCAGTCCTGTAGGCGTCGAGCTGAATGCCGGCTTCTTCGGCGAGAGCGGCGAGGGTTTCCTTGAAGTCGAGGCCGTTGAGGCGACCGTAGAAATCGAAGATGTCGCCGGAAGCCTGGCAGCCGAAACAGTAGAAAGTGCCCTGCTCCTCGTTGATGGAGAAGGAAGGCTTGGTTTCCTGATGGAACGGGCAGGGCGCGACGAGACGGGAGCCTACGGAACGCAGCTCCACGTAACGCCGAGCCATGTCGGCAAGGCTGATGCGCGACTTTATCGCCTGTATCACATCGGTGTTTTTCATGATAGTCAGCTCGAATTCTCAGCGGAACAGAACCTGCGTCATGCCGTCGCCGCCCTGATCCTCGGGCGCGGTATGAAAGGACGCCACGCCGGGGAAGGTGCGCAACAGTTCATGCACGGCCTTGCGCAGCGCGCCGGTGCCGCGGCCGTGAACGATTTCCACGCCTTCCACGCCGGAAAGCAGGGAGCGGTCGAGGAACTGTTCCAGTTCCGCTAAAGCTAAATCAGCACGTTTCCCTCTCAAGTCAAGACGCAGGAAGGACACAGGTCCGGAAACTTTGGCGGTCACGGAGCCCTTGGGTCTGGACGGCGCGCCGGACGAAGGCTGAAGATCGGAGAGCGGGGCCCACATGGTCACGCCGTTGAGGTCTATCTTGCCTTTTCCGTTCTTTTCGTCGAGTTCGCGCAGCACGGCTTTTCTGTTCCACATGCGGTGCAGCACTTCGCCGCCCACGGTGAAAAGCGAAGGATCGGCCGCGGGTTTTTCTTCCTCCATGTCCCTCGCGGAGCGGGCGAGATCGGCCCGGAGCTTGGACATTTCCTTCTGCGCCTGTTTGGCCGTGGCTTTGCCGCTCTTGTAATCGCGCATGAGCTGCTGCGACATGCGGCGGACTTCCTCGTCGAGTCTCTGGCGTTCCTTTTCGAGCTTTTGCTGGAGCGATTCGCGTTTGTCGCGCAGGCGTCGTTCTTCGTCTTTCAGGCGGGAAAGTTCTTCTTCCCGCTGACGGGCGAGCTCGTTGAGTCTGTCCATCACCGCTCCGGCGTCGTCGCCGTCCATGAGCAGGTAATGTTCCGCGCGACGCAGCACCGATTCAGGCAGACCGTGTTCGCGCGCCACGTCGAGAGCCTGACTCGCGCCCACCTGATCGTAGGCCAGATGGAACAGCGGCTTCTTGGTGGAGGAATCGAACAGCACGGAAGCCGCGCGCACGCCGTCGTGGGTGAGAGCGTAGCTTTTGAGCGCGGGGAAATGCGTGGCCGTCACGGTGTACGCGCCTTTTTCCAGCAGGCCGTCGAGCACGGCCTGAGCCAGAGCCGCGCCCTGCGAAGGGTCGGTGCCGGAGCCGAACTCGTCGAGCAGCACCAGGGAATGCCGGTCGAGCTCGTTCCAGATGGACGCGAGATGATGAATCTGACCGGTAAAGGTGGAAACGTGGTCGTCGAGGCTTTGCTCGTCGCCGATAAAGGCGTACACGCGGTTCCAGAAAGGCAGCGTGGAGCCGCCGTCCACGGGAGCGGGCAGACCGGCGAGGGTCATGAGCGTGATGAGGCCGAGCGTTTTGAGGGCGACGGTTTTGCCGCCGGCGTTGCCGCCGCTGATGACGAGCACGCGGTCGCCGTCGCGCAGCAGCAGGTCGGCAGGCTCGACGCGGCGCGGACCCGCGTAGTTTTTATCGGCGGCGTGTCTGGCCGCCTCGAGCACGAGCAGAGGATGCCGCGCGCCGGGCAGATTCAGGAGAGCGTCTTTTTCCAGGGGCACGCAGCGTCCGTTCAGCGCGGAGCCGAGCGCGCACTTGGCCTGACCGAGATCAATGGTCACAAGCAGTTTCCAGGCGGCTTCCACCTGCGGCATTTCCTGCGAGAGCAGATCCGCGATCATGCGCATCACCTTGCGTTCTTCCTCGCGTTCCTGCTGCTTGAGTTCCTGCAAGCGGTTATTCTGTTCCACCAGGAACATGGGCTCGAAATACAGGGTTTCGCCCGTATTGGAATAGTCGTGAATGATGCCCTGGATGCGTCCCTTGAAATTGGACTTGACGGGCAGAACGTAACGGTCGGACGACAGGGTCATGTAGTCGTCCTGAAGGTAGCGGCCGATATTGTACTTTTCGGCGAATTCCTTGACGCGGCGCAGACAGTTCTGGTGTATGCCCCGAAGTTCGCCGCGCACCAGCAGCAGGCCGGGAGAACTTTCATCCTTAAGATAGCCGTCGTCTCCCACGCAGCGGAAGAGCGCGGACAGGGAAAGTTCCGGCATGGGCTGCTCGCAGGCGAGCGCGTCGAGCAGAGGCCGACGGGCCGCTCCGGCGTGCACGCTCTGTGCGGCGCGCCGCGCGAGGCCGAGGGTCTCCTTGAGAGCCCACAGGGCGTCCATGTCGAGCATGGGATCGGCGTGGGATCGCACGTGGGTCAGAAGACCGGAAATATCGGGAAAAGAGACTGGGGAGAAATCCCCTTCCGCCAGCCAGGAACGCATTTCGTCGTACAGACGCTGGCTGTCGCGCACGGCGTCCTCGTCGTCCATGGGGCGCAAAGCGAGAGCGGCTTCCTTTCCCGCCTCCGAAAGGCAGAAATCGGAAAGTCGTTCCAGGACGCGGGGAAATTCGAGAGCGTGAAGAGTCCTTCCGTCCATAGATCAGCGGGCCTGCTGCAGGCGGGCCTTGACCGCCGCGCTCACGGCCTTGCCGTCCACGCGGCCCTTGTATTCGGCCATGATGGCGCTGATGGCCTTGCCCATGTTTTTCATGCCGCCGTCGAGCAGAGGAGCCACGGTTTTTTCCACCACGTCGGCCAGTTCCTCATCGGAAAGCCGGGCGGGCAGATAGCTCTGCAGCACCGCGGCTTCAGCGGCTTCCTTGTCGGCCAGATCGGGTCTGCCCGCGGCGTTATACTGCTCAATGGAGTCCTGACGCTGTTTGACCTCGCGCAGCAGCACGTCCATGTAGTCATCGTCTTCCAGAGGGCGCATGAGCTCCACCTGACGGTTCTTTGCCGCGGTTTTCAGCAGACGCAGCGTGCCGAGTTTCACCTGATCCTTGGCCTTGTAGGCTTGGATGTAGTCTTTGTCTATCTGTTCAGCGATACTCATAGCGATCTTCTTCGTCCGTGGGGAAGGCGCGCTTCCTCGCGTTCACGGGAAAAAGGATGACGTCGCGGCGCGTTCCGACGTCGCGCCGGATGAAATGGCAAAAGAGCCGGAAATCAGCCTGATCAAAGGTCCAATTTCCGGCTCTGGAACCGGCTGCATACGGTTCAGAACCTATGCGAACCGTTGTCGTCGAAGATTACCCCATGTTCACCTTGCGCATCTTCTTCATGAGGCGCTTGCGGGCAGCGGCCTTCTTCTTCTTGCGCATGACGCTGGGCTTTTCATAGTGCTGGCGCTTCTTCATTTCGGAAAGAACGCCGGCCTTTT
>CALUUX010000056.1 GCA_944324085.1 uncultured Mailhella sp.
CGTGGCCGCCGGACATCCCTGCATCGGCTGTTCCGAACCGAACTTCTGGGACAAGCTGACCCCCTTCTATGAAAACTAGCGAGTAATGCCACCATGAGCGAAGCAAAAACCACTCCCCAGAGTTCCTTTACCGGGCCCATCGTGGTGGACCCGCTTACCCGCATCGAGGGCCATTTCCGCATTGAGGTGGAAGTCGAAAACGGAAGGGTCAAGGACGCCAGAAGCTGCTCCACCCTGTTCCGCGGATTGGAAACCATTCTCAAGGGTCGCGATCCCCGCGACGCCCAGTTCTTCACCGGCCGTACCTGCGGCGTGTGCACCTACACCCATTCGCTGGCGTCCACCCGCGCGCTGGAAGACGCCATGCAGATCGAAATTCCCCGCAACGCCTCGCTGATCCGCAATCTGGTGCTGGGCATGCAGAATCTGCACGACCATGTGGTGCATTTCTATCACCTGCACGCCCTCGACTTCGTGGACGTGGCCGCCGCGCTTCAGGCCGATCCCGCCAAGGCCGCCAAGCTGAACGCGTCCATCTCTCCCCGCCCCACCAGCGAAGAAGAACTTCGCGCCGTCCAGGCCAAGGTGAAGGCTCTGGTGGAAAGCGGCCAGCTCGGCCCCTTCACCAACGCCTACTTCCTCGGCGGACATCCTTCCTATTATCTGGATCCCGAAGCCAACCTCGTGGCCACGGCCCACTATCTGGAAGCTCTGCGCGTCCAGGTGGAAATCGCCCGCGCCACGGCCGTGTTCGGCGCCAAGAACCCGCATCCGCAGTTCCTCGTGGCCGGCGGCGTCACCTGCTACAACGCGCTGCGCGCCGACACCATCGCGCAGTTCAAGGCTCTCTATCAGAAGGCCCGCGCCTTCGTGGAACAGGTCTACATTCCCGATCTGCTGCTGGTGGCCGGCGCCTACAAGGACTGGGCCTCCATCGGCGGAGGCGTTTCCGACTACATGGACTTCGGCGAATTCCCCGGCAAGGAACGCGATCTGACCACCCGCTGGCTCAAGCCCGGCGTCATCTACAATCGCGATCTCAGCACGGTGCTGCCCTTCGATCCCATGAAGATTTCCGAACACGTCCGCCACAGCTGGTATGAAGGCGACGAAGCCCGCGCCCCCTATCAGGGCGTCACCGACCCGCGCTTCACCAGAATCGGCGACAAGGATCGCTATTCCTGGATGAAGGCTCCCCGTTACGACGGTCATGCCGTGGAAACCGGCCCTCTCGCCCAGATGCTCATTTCCTACGCTCAGGGCGACAAGCTCGTCACCGCCACCGTGGATACGGTGCTCAAGGCCCTGAACGTGGGACCGGAAGCCCTGTTCTCCACCCTGGGCCGCACCGCCGCCCGCGGCGTGGAAGCCGTGGTCGTGGCCAACGGCGTGGGTCAGTGGCTCCAGGAACTGGAAGACAATATCGCCAAGGGCGACACCAAGATCTGCGTCAATACCGAAGTGCCCAAGAACGCGGAGGGCGTGGGCTTTGTTCACGCGCCGCGCGGCGGTCTGTCGCACTGGCTGGTCATTGAAAACGGCAAAATCGCCAACTTCCAGCTCGTGGTGCCCTCCACCTGGAACCTCGGCCCCCGCTGCGCCGAAGGTAAAATGAGCGCGGTGGAAGCCGCGCTGGTGGGTACCCCGGTGGCCGATCCCAAACGCCCCGTGGAAATCCTGCGCACCGTGCACTCCTTTGACCCGTGCATCGCCTGCGGCGTGCACGTCATCGATGGACGCACCAACCAGGGCTACGACTTCAAGGTTCTGTAACAACGAACAAAAGAGGGAGGAGCCGAGCTCCTCCCTTTTTTTGAGCGCGTCTTCCCGCCCGTTTTGCGCCTTCGCGGCGCAGGATGCCTTGAAAGAGAGCCTTTTTCCAAAAGCGCGTTTTGCGCGTCGCCCTCACTTACGGAACGTCTCGCCGGCGCACGTTCTTTTCTCTCCCGTCCGGCCTAATTGAAATCTCTATGGAACGCATTCTCATTCTCGGCGTGGGCAACATTCTTTTCACTGATGAAGGCATAGGCGTGCGCGCGCTTGAATGGCTGCAAAGCCACTATGTCTTTCCGGATAACGTCACGCTGGTGGACGGCGGCACCCTGGGCATGGGACTCATGGACGCGCTTCTGGGCTGCGACCGCGTATACGTTTTGGACGCCGTGCTCGGAGGCGGAGAGCCGGGCAGCGTCTATCGCCTGACGGACAACGATCTGCGCAAAAGCATGAGTTTTCGGGATTCGCTGCATCAGACCGATCTCGTGGACACGCTCATCTACTGCGACATCCTCGGCCACAGGCCCGAAGGCGTCGTCTTCGGCATGGAACCCTTCGACTATCACACCATGGAGCTCGGTCTTTCCCCCGTGTGCCGGAACGCACTTCCCGCGATGGCCGAAAAACTCGTGGAAGAACTGAAGGGCCTGGGCATAGACATCACAACGCGCTGAAGGCGTTCACGCCCGACGAAACGCCCTCTCAATCCGTCGATCCGGGCAACGTCATTCGCGCGTCCCTTCCCGACCAGGTCACGGTCACGCCGCCTCTGTCAGTGGTACTGAACAGCGGAATCAAACGCCTGGCCATTTCCCGACGGACTTTCGCGCTGGGAAATCCATAATGATTGAAAGACGCGGCCGAGGCCATGGACGCCTCTGGAGAAACCGCGTCGTAAAATGCCCTTTGAAAACCGGACGCCGCGCCATGATGCGGCAACACGAGCATCTGCGCCCGTAAACGCTGACCGCTCTCCGCCAGACGACGCAGCGCGGGAGCCGTCATGTCGCCGCAAAGAAGCGCCAACGCCTTGTCATCCCGCATCAGCAGAAAGGCGAGAGACGCGTCGTTGCCGGAGGTCTTTCTACCGGGCCGCATCGCCCGCAAGATCTCCAGATCCGGCCAAACCACCTCAAGACGCACGCCTTCCGCCAGCGTCAACGTATCGCCTCGGGCAAGAATTTTTTCGGGAATTCCCTTCCGCCGCGCTATTTCGCGCAACGCCCTGCCGTCGGCGGAATCGTCCCCCGCGGAAATCGACGACCAGCAAAGGCATCCCACGTCAAAATGCTCCAGTATCCACCGCAGGCCGCGAGCGTGATCCATGTCCGTATGACTCACCAGAACCGCGTCCAGACGCGGCACGCGTCGACAGGTCAACGCCGGCGCAAGAATGCTGCGGCCGCAGTCGAAAAACGGCGACGCTCCGCCTCCGCCGTCCACCAGCACTCTTCCTCCAGGATATTCCAGCAGAGCGGCCTGCCCCTGCCCGACGTCAAACAGCGTCAGCGAAACCCGACGTTCCTTCGCCGCAACCCAATCGTCAACCCATGTCGGCAACTGCCCCGCGGGCAGAAGCAGCAAACCGCAAAGCAGCAGCCTGCGCGACGCCACGCCATTGACGCCTCCGCTCAACCGGGCTCCCACGAAAAGCAGCGCGCCCGCAAAAGCCGCGCCATATCCCAACGCGCTCAGGGATGACGGACGGAAACACTGAACGTACGGCAACCAGCCGTCCCGCGCCATGGCCGAAAGCCAGGAAAGCATGACGTCCGCAGGCCATGCCGCCACGGCGAACAGCAGATCCGAAACGGGTTGCGGCCCGAACGGGATCAGCAGAAGCAGACCAAGCGCGGCTCCGGGAAGCGTGACGAACGTAAGCGGCGGAAGCCAAAATACATTCATCCAGAAATTCAGACTCACCGCGCCGAACGTCGACGCCAGCACCGGCAACACGGCCATCTGCGCGGAAAAGGAAAGGATAAGCATAGTTCCTATCCATCGGATCAGCGCATACGCCGCACGGCGCGGCCACGGCAAAACGGCGCGCCTCTTTTCCGAAGGCGGAAAACGCTTCCGCAACGCCGAAATCAACGGCATGGAAAGCAGTATTCCCGCCACGGCGAGCACGGAAAGCTGCGCGGAAAGATCAAATACCGACAAAGGCCAGCCGATGAACAGCAACATGGCGGCGGCCAACAGCGCGTCCAGAGACGACGAAACGCGACGCAGGCACAGAAACCCGGCAGCGACCAGCATCATGAACGCCGCGCGAATGAGAGAAAACGGCGCGCCGCCGAGAAACAGATACGCCATGGCAAAAGGCACGCCCGCCGACACAAGCAGCGTCCTCCGGGGAACGCGGAGGAAAAGACCGCGGAACGCCAGGGAAAGCATGGCCACGAAGGCCGTTCCCGCCATGGCCGCAAGCGCAAGATGCTGTCCGGACAAGGCCAGCGAATGAACCAGACCCGCTCGGGTAAAAAGCTCCACCGTTTCCGGAGAAAGCCGGGAACGATCGCCAAAAAGCAACGCCAGAAGCATGGCCCGCCCCTGCTCGCTCGCGGAAGCGCCAGCCGTCGCCATTCCCGCGTTCTTCGCCTGCGGAGCGTCCGCTCCCGCCTCGTCGGAGTCATGGCCGAGCAAAGTCTTTTCCAGCGCGCCGCGCCAGCGTTCCCTCAGCCGCGACGCCTGAAAGAACGCGCCTTCCCCCTCTGCCAGACTCAGGAGAATAGGCCCTCCGTTCTTCCTCGTCAGACGGGCGTTGTGCCAGACGTCGCGATCCGCCCAGTAGCTCCCCAGATCGGACGTCCCTGGATTTACGCTCCCCACGGAGGGATACAAACGCAGAAGGGCGCGCATCGTCTGCCCCGGCACCGGGCGGCCTATCCTCTCCATGTCGTTCGCGTACAGCGTCATGGTGACAAGCCCCGGAACGGGAGACGACTCGTCTTCGACGATCGCCCCCGGATACCCCTTTCGGCCGCCGGACAGCCCGGAAGGCGGGGTTCGCTTCAGAGCTTTTCGCACCTGCGCGTCCACCTCCTCTGGCAGCTCTGGCACGTTCGTCACAGGGCGCAGCTCTTTCAAAAGCACGCGAGCCCGTCCGCCAGGAAGACCGGTCACCGCGTCGACGCGGCCTTCCGCAACGACGCTCTTTCCAGGCACGGACGCCCATGACGGACAATCCGGCGGCTCCGGTTCGGCAAGCAACGCCACGCCCAGCCCAACCACAAAGAACGCGGTCTGCAACGCGACGCGGGACAACGCGGTCCGACGCGGAATCGCCAGCAGCAGCGCAAAGGCCGCAATTCCCAGCGCGACGTCGCGCGAGCACACGGCTCCGGTCAGCGCGGCAAGAAAAAGCCGCTGACGAAAAAGAAGCGATGGCAGTTCCGAAACGTTCCGCATGATCGTTTTCCGGCGGAGTCAACGTTCAACTCCCCACTCCGGCCCCACGTTCTCCATGACGTTGCTTCCGCGGTCTCGTCGTTCTATCGGCGGATCGCACGCGAAGACGGACAAAAGCGGGATTCCGGTCGGAACCCCGCTTCCTCATGTCTCCGACGACCGTGAGCATGGCGCGCTCAACGTCTCGTCTCAGGAACAACGCTCCTGGGCGAACGCGCGCTCCTTGCCCCGGACTAATCGGCTTCTTTCACGCGACGGATGCGCGCCCCCACGGCGGACAGTTTATCCGCAAGATGCTCGTAACCTCTGTCCACATGGTAGATGCGCTGCACTCTGGTTTCTCCTTCCGCAGCCAATCCGGCCAGCACCAGGGCGGCGCCGGCGCGCAGATCGGAAGCCATGACGGGCGCGCCGGTAAGTTTGCGCCCGCCGCGCACCATGGCGGAAGAACCCGTCACATGAATGTCCGCCCCCATGCGCACCAGTTCCTGAACGTGCATGAAGCGGTTCTCAAAAATGTTTTCCTCCACAAGGCCGGAGCCCTGCGCGCAGCACATGAGCACCATGAACTGCGCCTGCATGTCCGTGGGAAAACCGGGATGCGGTCTGGTGCAGACGTCCACGCATTTCAGACCTTCCTCGCCCACGCGGGCCAGCACGCCTTCAGGAACTTCCGTAATGACCATGCCCGCCGCTCTCAACTTATCCACCACCGCGGACATGTCGCCCAGAGGACAATGCCTTAACAGCAATTCGCCCCCCGTCACGCCCGCGGCAATGAGAAACGTGCCCGCTTCAATGCGGTCGGGCATGATGCGGTACGAACAACCGCGCAGACGCTCCACGCCCCACACATGCATCATGGTGGTTCCCTGACCTTCTATGCGGGCGCCGCATCGAATCAGGAAATTGGCCAGATCCACGATTTCCGGCTCTCTGGCCGCGTTTTCCAGCACCGTTTCCCCTCGTGCGAGACAAGCCGCCATGAGAACGTTTTCCGTGCCTCCCACGGTGGGGAAATCAAAACGAATATGCGCTCCCTTCAGTCCGCCGGGACAACGACCGTGAATATACCCGTTTTCCAGATCAAACGACGCGCCCATCTTCTCCAGCGCGGAAAGATGCTGATCCACGGGACGCGCTCCAATGGCGCAGCCTCCCGGCAACGACACCTTGGCTTCCCCCAGACGAGCCAGCAACGGTCCCAGACAAAGCACGGACGCGCGCATGGTCTTAACCAGGTCGTAAGGAGCCTCCATGGAGAGCGCGCCGTTCTTCACCGTGACAACGCCATCCCGCAGTTCCGCCTCTCGACCCAAGATGTTGAGAAGGTTGATCGTGGTATGAATGTCCCGAAGATCCGGAACGTTGGTGTAAACGACCTCGTCATCCACGGCGATGGACGCCATGATAATGGGAAGCGCGGCGTTCTTGGAACCGCTGACCTCAATGACACCCTTGAGCGGCTCCCCGCCCTCTATGAGAAAACTGTCCAATCTCTTCCTCCGAAGGGGATTGCAAAAAAACGCTTGACTATTCCTCAGCAATCAAATAATAACTCTTTCTGCACGGCGAATATAGCTCAGTTGGCAGAGCACCTGGTTGTGGCCCAGGGGGTCGCAGGTTCAAACCCTGTTATTCGCCCCATATTTCGACCCGAGTCGTTCGGGGCTTTTTTGTGCCCGATATTCCGAAAACGCTCTCGATCGCCATCGCTTCCGCCGCATAAGAAACGGGCCGCGGAACGAAAACGAAGAACGCCCTCCGCTTCGCGCCGAGCACTTGCCTGTCCGCGCCAGCCATCGCCGGACGCGGTCTTCACGGACGCGCCGAAACGCGCCCTTCCCGCCTCACAGTTCCAGCGCCAGCCCTACGGGGCAGTGATCGGAACCGTACACATCCTGTTCTATCCACGCGTCGCGAATGTTGTTCCGCAACTCGGACGAAACGAAAAAGTAGTCCAGTCTCCACCCGATGTTGCGCTCGCGCGCGCGGGTCTTGTAGGACCACCAGCTGTACGCGCCCGCCTCGTCTCCGTGAACGTGACGGAACGTGTCCACATATCCGGCCCGCACAAAATCGTCCATCCAGGCGCGTTCTTCCGGCAGAAAGCCGGTATTGCACAAGTTCTCCTTGGGACGGGCCAGATCTATTTCCCGGTGGGAAATGTTGAAGTCACCGCAAACCACGATGGGCTTATCCTGCCTGAGTTCTTCCGCATAATCCAGGAAAGCGTTGAAAAAGCCCATCTTGTACGGAACGCGACGAAACACGCCCTTGGCTATCTCTTCGCCCCCGTTGGGAAAGTAAATATTGAAAAAATGCAGTTCGGGAAATTCCAGATGCAGCACGCGCCCTTCCCCGTGATAGTCCGGATCCGGCAGCTCGTGCTCCACATGGAGCGGTTCCCGGCGGCTGAACACCGCCACGCCGGAATATCCTTTCTTCACCGTGGACGCCGACCACCAGGAATGCCAACCTTCCGGCTCCCGCTGCGCCGCGGGAATCTGCTCCGGAGAGGCCTTGGTTTCCTGAAGCCCCACCACGTCGGCCTGCGTTCTGGAAAACCATTCCCAGTCCGCTTTTTTGCTGACGGCGCGAAATCCATTGACATTCCATGACACAAAACGCATGAGCGACATAAGTTCCGTCCTTCTTCCGTCGGGAGAATTTACGCGACAACGCCGGCAATCTCAAGAAAAAAAGCCGCGCGACGCCGTTTCTTGAGCTCGGGGCGAAAAACGCTCTCCGTCAACGCTCCATGCCGTCTCGTCGCGCGACGCGCTTTTCTTCTAAAAACGCGCTCTCAGAACATGAAAAAGGCAGGTTCCGAGAACCTGCCTCTGCATCCGTTCAAAATTTCCAGAGATATCTAGTCGTTGAGGAATTCCTTGAGTTCCTTGCCGGCGCGGAAGAAGGGAAGACGCTTGGGGCTGACTTCCACACGATCGCCCGTGCGGGGATTGCGCCCGGCGTAGGAACCGTACTCTTTAACCTTGAAACTGCCGAAACCGCGGATTTCCACACGGTCGCCAGCGAGAAGCGCTTCTTTCATGCAATCCACGAAAGTGTTGACCACAAGGGTGGCTTCATCTAGCGATACATTGGACTGCTCGGCAAGATTCTTGATCAGTTCACTCTTGTTCATGACATCTCCGTCATACGGTATTAACCTGCCGTGCCCTGCCGACAGGGAGAAGGATTATTACGGGGATACCCCCTGAAAGCTCACATCATGTCAAGTAAGTCTTCTATAACCCTAAATCCGTTGCCTTGCAAGGAAAAACGGCCGTCTATCCGCGACTGTGCTCATGCTGATAGAGAAGATAGTCTCGCAGAAAGCCGTCAATATGACCATTAAGCACCGCGTCCACGTCGCCGCACTCGGATCCCGTGCGATGATCCTTGACCAGACGGTACGGCTGAAGCGTGTACGTGCGTATCTGACTGCCGAACGCTATGGCGTCCTTGCCGGCGTAATCCGCCTGACGGGCGGCGTCACGCTTGCTCTGTTCGTAGGCGTACAAACGCGCCCTGAGCACGCGCATGGCGCTCTCACGGTTGCTCTGCTGCGAACGTTCATTCTGACACTGCGCCACAATGCCGGTAGGAATATGCGTGATGCGCACCGCCGATTCCGTCTTATTGACGTGCTGGCCGCCCGCGCCGGACGCCCGATACACGTCGATGCGAAGATCGCTTTCCTTGATTTCGATGTTCAATATCTCGCCGGCGTCCGGAATGAGATCCACAGAAGCAAACGAGGTATGCCGACGGCCGGAAGCGTCGTACGGCGAAATGCGGATGAGACGATGAATGCCCTTTTCGCCTTTGAGCAGACCGTAGGCGTTCTCGCCTTGCAGACGGATGGTCACGGCCTTGATGCCCGCTTCTTCGCCGGGAAGCAAATCCACGATTTCCGCCTTGATGTGATGCGATTCCGCCCATCGCAGATACATGCGTTCCAGCATTTCCGCCCAGTCCTGGGCTTCCGTGCCGCCCGCGCCGGGGTGAATGTCAAGCAGGGCGTCCATGTGATCGGCCTCGCCGCTGAGCAGCACGGTCATTTCCGTTTCCGTCAGCCGCTTTTCCAGAATGTCGGCCTGTTCGTTCAACGTTTCCAGCGCGTCTTCCTCGCCCTCGGAAACAAAGCTGAGCCATTCTTCCATTTCGTCATAGCTCGCCTTCAGCTCACGAAAACCGGCGACCTCGGCTTCCAGGCGGCTCTTTTCCCGAAGCACCGGCGTGAGCTTCTCCTGATCGGACCACGCATCGGGACTGGAAATAATGGTTTCTATCTCTTGAAGGCGCGCCTCCCGCGTGGGCAGGTCAAAGACGCCCCCAGAGGGAATTGAATTGTTCGGCAAGGCTATGGCAGCGAGAACGAAGTTCGGCCAACTGAAGCATGACGGTATCCTTTTTTACGGTATTTCCGCGCGCAGGCGGAGCGTGTCAACAACAAACAAAAAACGTCGCGCGATCACTTCCGTCCGCGCCGGAGCGCAGGCAGAACAAGAAAAAGAAAAAGCGCGAATCCCGCGGCGGGCAACCACGGATGAAGATAAAAGTAAAGCGTATGTCCCCGCAAGGCAAGAGCCGTGCCCGTCAGGCTTCCCGCGGCGAAAAGCGCGTAACCGTCCGCCTCGGACCCCATGGCGTGCACGCCCCCGAGCGGATCGAGAACGGCCGTGATGCCGCTGTTGGTGGCGCGCACCACATACCGCCCCTGTTCCACGGCGCGCATGAGGGAAAGCTGAAGATGCTGCATGGGCGCGGAGGTATAGTCATACCAGGCGTCGTTGCTGATGTTCAAAAGCAGCTCCGCTCCGTGAGCGACGCGTTCGCGGGCCAGTTCCGGGAAAATGGCCTCATAACAGATCAGCATGCCCATGTCCATCGTTTTCCGGCCCTGGGGCGTGAGAGAAAACAGATGCTCCTGCGTGCCGGGCTCAAAACCGCCGAGTCCCTGAAGCAGACTCTCAAAGAGTTTCCAGTCCAGAACCGGAGGAAGATACTCGCCGAACGGCACCAGGTGTTCCTTGTCGTAGTGCCCCTCGTCGCCTTTGGGGGTCAGCAGCACGGCGCGATTGTACAACACCGTTCCGCCGGGCCGTCTCTCCACGCCCGGCGCGCCGAAAAGCAGGGGAACGCCCATGTCGCGCACGAAGGAACGAAGCTCCTCGGACAGAGGGCCGGACGGATAGGCGAAAGGCATGGCCGTTTCCGGCCAGAGAAGCATGTCCGGAATCGCCGGAGCCGTCGTGACGTCGCCGGGAGAGTTCGTGCGCCCCATGAACAACGCCAGTTGCGACGCCTGCGGTCTGGCGGAAGAGGCACCCGCCAATCCGTTTACCGCGTCGCGCACGCCGTCGACGCTGAGACGCATGTAACGCTCCAGCGTATGCCGCTGGTATTCCGGAGACCACTTGACGTCCTGACGCACGCTGCCCTGAACCAGCGTGAAGGTCACGGGCGAACCGCGATCGGCCAGTTCGTCAGGCATGACGGACAAACGCCACACGCCGAACAGCGCGGACAAGCCCACAATCAGCGCGGCGAAAACCAAAGGCGTCGTTCTCCGCGCGGACGAGGAAGGAAACGCTCCCTCGCAGGCAAAACACGCCGCAGCCGCCAGCAGTCCGGAAAAACCGTATTCGCCGAGCGCGCTCAGGGGCTGAATGAGCGCGGGCCACGCCGCCAGTCCGGAGGAAAGCGTCAGCCAGGAAAAGCCGGTGCCGAACCAGCCCCGCGTCCATTCCAGCAGAAACCATAACGCGCCCGCGGCCGCGCAGCGACGCCACGGCGCGAGCGCGCCGAGTCTGGCCACGATCCAGGAAAAAAAACCGCCCCACAACGCCACATACATGCCCAGAAGAATGGAACACGGCGCGGCCAGAAGCCAGGAAAAATTCCCGTACATGTGGGCGGCCACGGCTATCCAGTACAGGGCCGCCGCCGCGCCGGGAATGCCCACAATCCATCCCGTTCTGAACGGCGCGCCCGTCCGGGCCGCAAGATACAGCGCGGCCGGATAGAAAAGCATTATAAGCGGCAGGTGAACCGCGGGATTGGGCGTGCCCAGAAAAATCCCCGCCGATCCCGCCAGGGTAAGAAGCGAACAAACGCGCAGCGATGTCCTCATGACTGTCCTCTGTCAAGCACGCGGCAGCTTATGGCTTCCGCGATGTGCGCCAGCGAAAGTTCCGCCGCGCCGTCAAGATCGGCGATGGTTCTCGCCACGCGAAGAATACGGGTATAGGCCCGGGCCGACAACGCCAGCGCGTTCACGGCGTTGCCCAGAAATTCCCGTTCCTCGCGGCCGAGCCTGCAATACTCCTCCAGCATCCGTCCCGACAGATCGGCGTTGGTGCGGCAGGGCGTGCCCCGGTATCTGTCCGTCTGAATCTGCCGCGCGCGAACGACTCTTTCCCGCACCTGCGCCGAAGAAGGGCCGGCATGGGACGTCTGAAGCTCCTCATAGGAAACCGCGGGAACCTCCACGTGCAGGTCAATGCGATCCAGCAGCGGGCCGGAAAGCCTGGCCCGATAACGGGCCACCGCCTGCGCGGAACAAGTGCATGTGTGTCGAGGATCGGTGCTGTATCCGCAGGGACAGGGATTCATGGCCGCCAGCAGCATGAAATCCGCGGGATAGGAAACCGCGTAGGCCGCCCGGGAAATGAACACTCTGCCCTGCTCCAGTGGCTGACGCAACACCTCAAGAGCCTGACGCTGAAATTCGGGAAGCTCGTCCAGAAAAAGCACGCCCCGATGGGCGAGACTGACCTCGCCGGGATGCGGCGGCACGCCTCCTCCGATGATGGCCACGCTGGAATCGCTGTGATGAGGCGTGCGAAATGGACGGACGGTGACAAGGCCGCGGCCGTTCAGCAGACGAGCCACGCTGTAGATTTTCGTCACTTCGAGAGCCTCTTCCCGATCAAGAGGCGGAAGGATGCCCGGCATGCGCCTCGCCAGCATGGTCTTGCCGCTGCCGGGAGGGCCGATAAAAAGCAGATTATGCGCGCCCGCGGCCGCAATCTCCATGGCGCGCTTGGCTTTCTCATGACCTTTGACGTCCGCAAGGTCAAGAAGATCGTCCCGATCCTCCGACGGCGGCTCAGGACAAACGGCGGCAAGCTCCGCGTTTCCCGTCAGAAACGCCACCGCCTCGCCCAACGTGCGCGGCGTAAAGGTTTCAACGCCTTCCGCCATGGCGGCTTCCTGACCGTTTTCCGGGGCCACGAGCACCCCGCGAGCCCCTTCCGAACGCGCCAGAAGCGCGAGCGCCAGCGCGCCCGGCACGGGCTTGAGCCTTCCGTCGAGAGAAAGCTCCGCCGCAAAAAACCACGGTTTCAGACATTCTTCGGGAATGACTCCCGCCGCGGCCAGCAATCCCAAAGCCAGAGGGAGATCATAGGCCGTTCCCTCCTTGCGCCGGTCCGCCGGAGCCAAGTTCACCGTGATGCGTCCGGGAGGAATACGGAACGAAGAGTTCTGCAACGCCTTGAGCACTCTTTCCCTGGCTTCGCGCACCGCCCCTTCGGCAAGCCCCACCATGACGAAGGAAGGCATTCCCTGCCGGCTGTAATCGACCTCAAGATCCACACGGAAGGCATCCACCCCCGAAATCGCCCCGCAGGACAGCCGCACTACCATGAAGACCTCAGAAGCTCAATCCGGGCAGTTCAAGAATAAGCCGGTAGGAATCGTCGCGAGCCTTGCTCTGGACGGAAGCCAGAATGTGGAAGCACTGATGATAGTACCCTACAGTAAACCGCCGTTCATAGTTTTTGCCCGTTTCAATGTTATCCTGCGTGTAGTAGTACAGAGCGATCTTGTCCGTCGGGCGGAACGTAAACGCGTTGGTCAGAAGACGCAGTTTTGCCGTAAACTGAATATCGTTCACATTATCCCGCTTCATTTCATCGAGATAATTGTAATATTCATTGCGCGTGCTGTAGGCCACGCTCCACGCGCCCCAGCGGGCGTTGGAGAAGGTCGCGCCGGTGTCGCTGCGCGTTATCCCGTCGCCGTACATGGAAACATAAATACGATTCCAAAGACTGAGCCAGTTCGTCGGATTGAATTCCAGATGGGAATAGGCGTCCATGACGGGCTTGCGATCATACAAATCCCGGAAATTGGTTCTGTCGGCTTCATCAATATCGTATCCCGTAGCGAGTTCCCACCTCACGGGATCGAAATACGTTTCCGTCGTCTTGTAGTTGCCCTTGGCTCCGGATACCGTGTCGCGTCTGGCCGTGACGATATTGGTCAAGGAAAGACGCACTCGCTGCGAGGGCTTGAGGCGATCGCTCTCCTCGAATATGGGATTGTCCGACTGATCCCTGTCCGGCGTCCATTCATACGTCAGACGGGGCTGTATTCTGTGACGCACGCCGGTCCAGCTGGTTTTTCCGACGTTTTCCGCCGTCGCCGCCAGTCTGTTTTCCGGCATGTCCCACACGCGGGAAAACTGGGTGAACGCCGTGGCGGACACGTCGGGAATAAACCGATCCTTGGTGCCGCCGCCTCGCGTCCAGACGTACCTGTCGTCAAAAGGAACATGGTTGCTGTTATAGAACGTCTGACGGACGCCTCCGCTGACCAGCAGAGACGCGCCGGGCAGATTGAAAGGCAGCGTCAGCTCGGGATGAATTTCCGTGCGCAGACCGCGCACGCCCTTGGCGCGATACTCATACGTGCTGGAGACCTCGCCCTGAATTTCCAAAGGCAGCCCTTCCATGACGCTCCCCTTGAACAGATAGGCGTTCACGGGAATGCGCTGTACCGTCGTATCTTCGCTGTGGGAAAGGTTGCCGTGTCCGAAGGAAGGATCCTGCTCATAGCGGAAGCCCACGGACACCATGAATCGATCCCAGTCGCGATAGACGAAACCTTCGCTCACGCGGTTCTGGTCCACTTCGGGCAAATCGCGGCCGAACATATCGTACAACGCGTCGCGGGTACGGTTGAATCCGGTGCGCATATCGCGGAACTGACGCAGAAAGTTCTGATCGGAGGCGTAATCGAGATTGTAGCGGTAACGCCAGCCGGAATCTCCCACAAAACCGTCGCCCATGCCGCGAAGCCAGTACCGCTCCTCATTGGTATTGATTTTTCCGTCCGTGTCGTTGACGGGGTCGCTCCCGTCGTTCCAGATGCGATGCTTATCGTAGAGGGCGTCCAGAGCCAACCACGTTTTATCCTGATCGCGGGTATGGGACCGGTACTCAACGCTGGGCATAAAGCCGGCCCTGCTCATGTAGGTGCCGTAAAAAGTCAGATCGCGACTCTCATCGATCACATGAAAATACGGTTGGGAATAAAAAGCTCCGTTCAGACTGCTGTAGCCGAAATCGGGCAGAAGCAGACCGGACTGCCGGGTCGTTTTGGCGGGCAGCACCATGAACGGCGCGTCAACGATCGGCATGTTGAGAATGTTCAGCGTGGTGTGCGAAAGTTTCGCGTAACCGTCAATCTCGATGTCCGCCTGATCGGCGGCCAGAGACCACGCCGGGACGTCGCCGTCGCACGCCGTGACCTTGGCGTCTTTAAAACGGTAACGGTCGCCAAACAGCTTGTCCACCTTTTCGCCGGTCACGTACATGTGCGGCCCTGCGATGAAAATCGAGCCTTCCTTGAGCCAGCCGGTGCGAGACGTAAGATCGAATTCGGCTTCCGCCGCGTTCAGCATGTCGCGCCCCATGCGCGCTTCCACATGTCCCTGAATGAAAATCCAGTTGGTCGTCGTGTAATAACGGGCGAAATCGGCCTTCATGTAGTCTTCGCCGCGCTGAAGCAGAACGTTGCCCGAGGCTTCGACGATAACCCCGTCGTCCAGACTGACAAGACTATCGGCGTTGAGCGTCCACGGAACGTCCCCGCGAGTTCTCAGAGACTTCTGCGCGCCTTCCGCCGAAGCGATCGACGCGGAAGCGCAAAAACACGCCAACGCCGTGAGAACGGTCAAGAGCATGCGCCACAATGAAAAGGAGGAAACAAAAGGAAAAAACACGGCATATTCCGGGTTGCAAGACAGGGAAAGAGGCGGTAGAGGCAGATACGGAACACAAAAAAGACAGCCGCCGGAGCCACCGGCCGGCTTTTCAGCCAAAAGCTGATTTTCCATAGCATACAACGCGAGCGAAAAAAAGCCCCCGCGCGGGGCTTAACGCCGCAGGTCTCCACCGGAGCGGGAGTCATCATGATCGAGCCTTCTTGCCATGTCCGCGTCAACTGGGAACATTTTCGTCACAACATCGGCCTGCTGATGAAAAAAGGGCATGAACTCATGCCCGTCATCAAGGCGGACGCCTACGGACACGGCGTAAAAAACGCCGCGGCGCAGCTCGAAGCCATGGGCGTGACATGGGCCGCGGCGGGCACGCTTCAGGAAGCCTCCGTCGTCAGGGACGCCGGATTTTCCGGCCACATCGTCGCGCTGCTCAGCCGCGTCCCCGACGAAAGCGACGTCCGCCTCGCCCTCGGTCAGCGACTCACCCCTCTGATCCATAACTGGGAAGGCCTGCGCGCCGTCAAAAACGCCGCGCGATCCCTAAAGAGCGACGCCGCTCTGGACATCGCCGTCAAGGTGGATACCGGCATGGGACGCCTTGGATTCACGCTGGAAGATATGGAAGATGTGGCGACTTTTCTGGCCGAAACGCCGGAACTCCGCCCCATCGCGCAGATTTCGCACCTTGCCGTGGCCGACGTTCCGGGGGAAATCGACTACACCAGACGACAGAGCGACGTCTTTTATCGGGCGGCGGCCATTATGCGTCGCCGTTTTCCCGACATGCGCTGCTCGCTGGGCAACACGGCCGGTCTGGCGGAAGGCGTCACGGCTCCGGACGACCTCTGCCGGCCCGGCATCGCCCTGTACGGCTACGACCCGCTTTACGGCACCGAGCATGAAGGTTCGTGCGGCAATCTTCTGCCCGTCATGGAAGTTTCCGCCCCGCTTATCAGCGTGCATCCGCTGCGCAAAGGGGAAAGTCTGGGGTACGGAAGAACCTACGTCGCGCCTTCGGACCGTCTCGTAGGCTGGGTGGCCATAGGCTACGCCGACGGCTACCGTCGCAATCCCGCGCCCGACGCCTGCATGTGCGTGCGCGGCGAGCGGGTTCCCGTCATCGGAAGAGTGGCCATGCAGATGACCTGTGTGGATCTCTCCGAACTGGCCGCGCCGCCTTCGCCCGGCGAAAACGCGTATATCCTGGGCGGACCGGGAAACGCCGTTACCGCGCAGGAACTCGCCGATTGGTGGGGCACCATTCCTTATGAAGTGACGTGCCTGCTGGGAAAAAACAGGACGGAATAAAAGAGGGGGCGTTCGCCCCCTTTTCTTTTTAAACTAAACGCCGTTCCTCCGCGACGCCGCGACAACGCTCCCGTCCTACGCCTTGAGCGATCCGCGGAATTCCTCCAGATCCTCAATGCCGAGCTCCTCGCAAAGAGCGGGCAGTTCGCGGATAATGCGGAAAATCGTGCCGGGATCGCTGAAGTTCGCCGTTCCCACGGCCACGGCGTGAGCGCCGGCCAGCAGAAATTCAAGCACGTCGCGAGCCGAGCGCACGCCTCCCACGCCGATAATGGGCACCTGCACCACGCGGGCTATTTCCCATACGCAGCGCAACGCCAACGGCTTTATGGCCGGCCCGGAAAGGCCGCCCACCACGCTTCCGAGCATGGGACGGCGCGTCACGATATCCACGGCCATGCCCTGCACCATGCCGATGCAGGAAATGATGTCGGCTCCGGCGGCTTCCACGGCCTTGGCCACTTCCACGATATCCATGATCTGCGGCGTCAGCTTGGCGATGACGGGTTTGCCGCCCGCGGCGCGCTTCACGGCGTTTACGGCGCGCGCGGCCGTCACCGGATTCTGACAGAAACGCTGCCCGCCGCGATGATCGTTGCGGCAGGAAAGATTCACTTCCATGGCGGCGACGCCGCGTTCCTCCGACAACATGGCGGCCAGCGCCGAAAACTCATCCACATTGGAGGCGTTGAGATTGGGAATGATCGGCACTTCCTGCCAGGGAAGTTCCGGCAGAACGACGCTGACGAAATGTTCCGCGCCGTCGTTCTGCGTGCCCACCGCGCTGAGCATGCCGCCCGGCGTTTCCGCCACGCGGGGCATGGGAGCCCCGGCGCAGGGCCGCAGGGTAAGGCCGTTGGTGATGATGCCCCCAAGCTGCGCGATGTCGCCGTAAGGGCGGTACTCAAGACCGCTGCCGAACGTGCCGGACGCGCTGAGCACAGGATTCTTCAATTCCAGAAGTCCGTCGACAAGAGACACGCGAAAATCCATCACAGACTCCTTTCTTCCGGCAACACGGCGTGAAGGTCAATATCCGAGGCCCAGAACACGGGGCCGCTGGTGCACGTCTGCACGGGCAGGCCCGCTCTCACGGGATCGGGCCAACGCTTCGACGTGATGGTGGTGCAGCCGAGGCACGCTCCCGTGCCGCAGGCCATGCGTTCTTCCAGAGACAGCTGCGTGGGCAGATCCAGCTCAAGAGCCCTCTCCCACACGCGCTTCAGAAAAGGCATGGGGCCGCAGGCCAGACAAATGCCGCCGTGCTCCTTATATTCCAGCATCTTTTCCCGAACGACGCGATGAAAATTTTCCAGTTCCTCGGGAGTGCGGTCGCGCATGTTTTCCATTTCCATACGCGCGGCCATGGCGTCGGTCGGATAGTTGTTGCTCGGCAGACCGTGTCCGAACAGCATGAACAAACTGGCCGGAGCCGGATGCACGTCCGCATACCCCGCGAAAGGCGCGATGCCGACGCCGCGAGCGAGCAGCAGCGTGGGCGTGTTCGGACGCATGTCGAAACTGGTGCCGAGCGGCCCCCAGACCACAACCCTATCGCCGCTCTTCAGCCTGGAAAAACGATCGGTTCCCGGACCGACCACGCGGAAAAACAACACCAGACTCTGCGACGTCACGCGACAGATGGACAAAGGACGCGCCCATGTCGTTCCCTCGCTGTCCTGCACAGGACGCAGCATGATGAACTGGCCGGGACGCCAGCTTTTCCACGCCGGGCGTTCCAGGGTGAGCGCATAGAAACGATACACGCCCGCAGGCCCGGACACGGGCTGACCGAAAGGTACGTTATCCGTCACCGTCAGTTCTGTGCGAACAGGGGAAATCATGAAGGCCTCCGCAAGTGTTTTTCTTTTTATATGTATCCGTTCGGATTCGCGGTCAAGGGCGTGGGAAACGCTCTCCACTTCGGCGAAGCCCTACAACACCCCGTGCTCATGCAGGATTTTTACGCCTATGCCGATGAGCACCAGGCCGCCGAGCACGGAAACCTTGTTGCCCAGAAACGCCGACCCGCCGAGCATGCGTCCGAGCTTCACCCCAGCGGCGGTGACCGCGGCGCACACAACTCCGATGACCACGGCCGGTCCCCACACGGAAACGCCTATCATGGCAAACGAAAGTCCCACGGCCATGGCGTCTATGCTGGTGGCCACCGCCAGCATCACCAGCTGAACGCCGCGCGAAGGATCGCCGGAACGAGCCTCCTCTTCTTCGCCGGACCAGGCTTCGCGAATCATGTTCACCCCCACCAGCGAAAGAAGCGCGAAGGCTATCCAGTGATCCCAGGACTCAATATACCCACGCACGGACACGCCCAACGCCCACCCGATGACGGGCATGAGAAACTGAAACAGACCAAAATGAAAAGAAAATCGGAAATAATGCCGCCACGTCACGGCAGGCAGCGTCGCCGCGGCGGACACCGATACGGCAAAAGCGTCCATGGCCAGCGCGATCGCAATGGCGAAAACAGCGAAAAAAGTCACAGCATGCTCCGGAGAAGTCGTTTGACGCATTATACATATCCGCCGATCCGGCACAAGAGCTTGTGCTGCGAACCGGTCTGGGATACGATACGCCTATCCAAAAGAATCAAAGGATTTTCCGAACATGTCTGAACCTTATCTGACCATCACCCCGCTGGGAGGTCTCGGCGAAATCGGCATGAACTGCCAGAAGTGGCAAACCGATCAGGGGGTTGTTCTGATAGACTGCGGCCTGATGTTTCCCGACGACGCGCTGCTCGGCGTCGACGTCGTCATTCCCAGGCTGGAATCCGTCTTTGCCGAAGGGGAAACAGTGCTCGGCATCGTGCTCACCCACGGACATGAAGATCATATCGGCGCGCTGCCCTGGCTGCTGCTCCAGTACAAGAGTCTGCGCGGCATTCGTATATACGGCTCTCCTTTCACCATCGCCCTTGTGGAGCACAAGCTCGAAGAGCACGGTCTGCTCGACAGAGTGCAGCTCATGGCCATGCCCGCCTACAGCTCGGTGACGCTGGGCAATCTTACTTTCCGCTTCATTCCCGTCTACCACTCCATTCCCCAGTGCTACGCGCTGGCCGTGGACACGCCCATCGGCAAAATACTTCACACCGGCGACTTCAAGCTGGACGCCACCCCCCTGGACAACGAAGAGCTCTGCGATCCCGTTTCCGATTTCGCCCGCTTCGCCGAAGAAGGGGAAAACAAAGGCATCCGTCTCCTGCTTGCCGACTCCACCAACGTGGAAAATCCCGGCCGATCCCTGCCGGAACGACAGGTGCGCGACGATCTCGACGCCATTTTTTCCGAAGTGAAAGGACGCATTATCATCGCCCTGTTCTCCAGTCACATCCGCAGAATACGCACCGTGCTGGAACTGGCGAAAAAATATCGCCGGTCGGTGCTGGTGAGCGGCCGCAGCCTCTCCACCAACATCGAAAAAGCCGTGGAACTCGGCCTGCTGGAGCAGCCGGAAAACGTCTACAGCGAAGCGGCGGGATTTCCGGAGCTCGATCCGGGGCAGACCGTGGTTCTCGCCACCGGCACCCAGGGCGAAGCCCTTTCCGCGCTGGCCCGCATCGCCAGGGGAGAACACAGACAGCTCTCCCTGCACGAGGGCGACACCGTCATCATGTCGTCCCGCGTGATTCCCGGCAACGCGCGCGCCATCTCCAAAGTGCTCAATCAGATCTACAAGCTCGGCGCCGAAGTCTATCACAATCCCGACAGAACCGTGCACGCGACCGGCCATGCCTGTCGCACCGAACTGAAAGAAATCATCGCCACGCTTCGTCCGGAATACTTCATTCCCGTGCATGGGGAATATCGCCATCTGGCCCTTCACGCCCGCCTTGCGGAAGAGTGCGGCGTGGCGCACGACCACATCAAGATCATTGAAGACGGACAGCCCGTCACCTTCACCCGCGACGCCATACGCATGGAAGAACCGGTTTCCGTGGAATCCGTCATGGTGGACGGCAAGGGCGTGGGCGACGTGGGCCGCATGGTGCTCAAGGAACGCCGCATCCTCGGCGGCGAAGGCCTGGTGGCCGTGGTCCTCGTCATCGCCGCGGAAACCGGCGAAGTGCTGCACGGCCCGGAAATGGTCTCTCGCGGCTTCGTGTTCGAACAACAGTACAGCCATCTTCTCGAAGACGCCAAATGCCTTGTGCTCGATCAGCTCGAATCCACCAACCCCAACGACATTTCCCGTCTTTCGGACCGCATCCGCTCCAGTCTGCGCCGCTTCTTCCGCGACGTGCTCGGCCGCGATCCCATCGTGGTGCCCATAGTCACGCAGATATGAGAACCTAACCCGCGCGTTCCGCCGTTTTTGGCATCGCGCTCAGGCATTAAAGACGAAACGCGCCCGGAGGAATTCCGGACGCGTCTTCATTCCTGCGCGGAAAAATCCCGCGCTATCACTTATTCGGTGGCGGCGATGCAGTCGCCGGCGTTGGCCACATAGCCGAGCGTGCCTTCCACTTCCACCTCGCTGCTGCGGCTGCCGAACGCGGCGGCTCCGGGCATGCGGAAGGTGGAGCAGTCAGCGGGAGCGATGGCCACTTCCGGCGTATGTTCGGCCTGCGGCACCCATTCGTAAGGCACGCGGTAGGCGCGATACACCATGTTCATGTTACGACCGTCCTTGTAGGGATTGATGAATTCCCACACAATCTCATGGTCCGCGGTCACTTCGATCAGGCGACCGTCGGAACCCTCGGTGATAAGGGTGTTGCCGTTGGGCAGACGCTGCGCGGAGCTGATGAAGGGGCTGTAGAAACGGCTGGCGTCCAGAGGCACCACGAATCCGGCTTCATGAGGCGTGTACTGCCACACGATCTTCAGGGTGATGGGATCAAATTCCAGCACGCGGGTGTAGTCGCGCTGAGCGGCCTTCACGCCAATGGGCGCGCCGGGGTTGGGATTGTCGTAACCGGCCCATCCGCCGTTGTCGAACACAAGAATGTTGCCCGCGCCGGGGAGGCCGTCGGGAATCATGTGCGCATGATGCTGACCGATGATCCAGCCGAGAGCGTGTTCAGGATGACCGATGCTGTAATCAGGGCCGACTTTCCAGACGATCTTGCCGGTCTCCTTGCTGATGATGAAAATGATGTTGGTTTCGCGGCCGTCCATGATGATATTGTCGGGATGAAAACGTTCATCGCCGGCTTCATACCACTTGTTGGGGCCGAGAGTGGACATGGAGTTGATGTGCATCCAGTCGCCGAGACCGGGCGCGCTGTCCATGAGCGAACCGCCGCGATAGTTGGGGTTGCGGGCCATGGCGTTGCGGGCGGCTTCGGAGAAGCCCATTTCCTCCACATGGTCGGAAGCCTGCCATTCCCAGATGATCTCTCCGTCCCAGTTCACCTCGTACACAACGTCATCGAGCAGGGGCTTTTCGGAGATATATTCACAGTGCACGTCGCGATGGCAGAGCACGAGCGTGTTGCCGGACAGGGACTGCGGTTCATGCCCGGGAGCGTAGTAACCGGTAGTGCTGCCTTCACGCTGGAAATCGTGGTGCTGACGGGCCATCCACTGGGGCTTTTCGCCCGGATCCTCAATGAACTCGGCCTGATTGAATTCCCAGACCACGTTGCCGTCCCAGTCCACCTGAATAAGATCCACCTGATCCTGAAGGCCGTACTTGGGATTGCGGATGCCGCGGCTGCCGAGCAGATACCCACCGGGGAAAATCTTGTTCGGGAAGCCATGAACGCCCTTCCAAAGCTTGATTTCCTGGCCGTTCATGTCGATCAGCATGGCGCCCTGTCCCTTAACGGGCATGACGGTGTATCCGTTATACGCCTTTTCAGGATTATAAATCGTAACGCCGGTAGGATAAACTGTAGGATGCCCCATGATAAAACTCCTTCCTAGAGATAAGGGTAAGTCGCCGGGCCCAGACCGCGGAAACGACGGGAACGCTGAAACGTTCGCTCCGTCACGCGTTTCGAGCCGCTGAACGTCTTCGACCAAAAGGCGGCCTGGCGTTCCAATGAACGCTTCACCCGTGGGCGAGACCGTCCCAACCGCCGAAAAAGCGGCCGCGTCCTTACATCCGCCTATACCACACCAAACCGCGCGGGGTCAAAAACGAAGCCGCCTCGGAGGAAAAACGCGAGTTGAAAAGCTGACGCCTTTCTCCACGCCAGCGCAGAACCAACGCCCGACGGCGGTTGTTTCCCCGTCAGCGGCCCCCGGATCCGCGCTCGACTCCATCGCATTTTTCCGTCCCTTGCTTTCCCAGACAGGACAAGCGCGTTCGAGCGATTCTAATTTCATTAGAGTTTTCCTAAATTAAATATCGATATTCTGTCAATGGCGATTTTTGTCGATATTATCTATCATACCGTCATATTTTTTCTTTTTTATTTTATCGCTTTCTTCGAAACAAGAAAAAGAGCTTCCCTGAACGCCCAAACTGTCGCTTTGCCGTGCAAACGCTTTTCCATGGCGACGTGTTTTCAACCTCGCTTCCTGTCTCGCGCCGCCGCGCCAGCGACGCGCGCAGATAAAAGAAAAGGCGACGCCTTCGCGCCGCCTCTCCATTCCTGCGGATAACAGTTCGACAATCACGCCGAGCGATTCATCGAAAGCGGCCGCACGTCCCTTTCGACGACTCACGGATTACATGCCATAATCGCCGTACTTGCCGGCGCGCACCTGTTCCATATAGTAACGGCTGCGCTCGCAGGCGAACTTATACACTCTGTCCACCAGCTTGGGATCAAGCCCCTTGCATATCTTGGTCTTCCAGCCTTCCGTAAACACGTTCAAAGGTTCAAGGAACGCGCTGCGCTCCTCATCGCTCAAGACAAAAAACTCATGCCCCTGCGTCTTCATCCAGGCCACGTCGGCCATGGCTCCGCGTTCCAGGGATTTACCGATGGCTTCCGTCATCTTCATGCCGCCCTCGGCGGAAAGCCACTTCTTCATGTCGGCAGGCAGCGCGTCCCAACTTTTCTTATTGATCTCTTCCGTAAAGGTATTTACGCCGAGACCGAGTATCAGATGATACTTGGCTTCGTCGCTGAGTCTGTAGGAACGCAGAGGAGCCGTGGGGCAAAGCACGCCGTCCACCATGCCGCGGGAAAGCGCGAGGAACGTGTCCGTGGAGCTCATGCGGATGCCGCGCGCGCCGAGCACGTTCACGATCTCCATGGTGAGGTTATCCCATACGGCGATTTTTTTGCCCTTCAACTCTTCCTTGTTGCGGATGGGCATCGTGGAATGAATCTGATACGAATCGGACGCCCACGACGTGAAGTGCACGGTGCCGCGCGGAAGTTCCGCCCGCACTTCAGGAAACTTCTGAATGAGTTCTTCCGCCACCAGACTGCCCACCAGAGAATTGGGGCACATGCCGGGCAAGGCCACCACGCCAAGCAATTTCATCTGACGAGGAAAAAGCGCGGGGCGGATCTGCCCGATATCCGCGCGACCGTCAGACACCGCGGAATACGCTTCCGTCTCGGAGTAGAGCGAGTTTGTGGTGTAATACTCAATGGCCAGTTTGCCGTTGAATTTCTTTTCCGCGGCTTCGATGAAGGGCTTAAAAACTTCGGTCGTCGTCGGATGTTTTTCCAGATATCCGCCCAGGAAAGACAAACGCACGACATCCTTGTCGGCGTCGGCGGCAAGCGAGGATCCGGAAAACGCAAGCAGGCTTCCGAGCGCCAACACAGCCGCGCAGATACCCCATTTCTTTAACATAATAAACTCCTTATCAAAATCGGAGATGGACACCGGCTTGACGGTGCCTCGATCAAGAAAATTTTTTCTAAAAGGATTTTACCAGTTAAGTCAACAGACAGGGCAAAAAAAGACAACGCCGCGCAGAACAGGACAAGAATAACCCCCTCGCTCTTTTTCCTTTTCCCGCTTTTATGAAGAAATCTTTCACGGCCCTCAGGCGATGAATCAAAAAAGTCCTCTTCCGTCGCGCGTTACACGGATTTCCCGTTTATGTTACAGAGAATAACGCCTCTCTGCGCTTTCCGCGACACAAAAACGAATTCCGGGGATGATCTTCGTCCGCTCCGACGCGCTCCCGCGAACTTTCCCGCGCGCCGTCGCCGTCCGCGTCGCCCTTCGTCCGTCCCGATGAAGCGAAAAAAGGCATAAAAAAACCGGCGCGAGGCCGGTTGAAACAGGGCTTGTTTCCAAAACGCCGAGACGGATTATTCCGCCACAGGTTCGTAGTAGTTACGTTTTATAAACAATAAAAACAATATGTTATAAATATTTTGCACCAAACAGCATGGTGCAGACACAAAAAAGAGCGCCTTCCCTCGCCATGTTATAAGTCAAAATTACCGCCATCCCCCTTCGCTTATGCGTTGGGGGATTTTTTTTGTTTAAAACGAAAGCCCCGGCATGGACCGGGGCCTTTTTTTATTTCGTGGCCTGGGGCATGTGCTCCATCAGCCAGTGCTTGCGGCAGACGTGGTCAATATCGCGGTAGATGGCTATCATCTCATTGGCAAGGCCCTTAACTTGCCCCATCGCCGCCGTTAATGCTACGGGTTAACCGATCTCACGAGCATTGATCGGCGGAAACTCTGCACGGTGCCACCTCGCCATGTAGGGCCGTGGTGCAGTGGTGCTACACTGCGCCGGTGGGGGAGGCCGAAACTCCCCCGCCTCATATATTTTTGAGATATCACAGCATGAAGGTGCGGCGAACAATGAAAACACCACTTGGGCCTCCAGGGCTTTATGAAAAATTTCCTCATGAAAAAATTTCAGCAAAAAAACTTTTTATATTATCATGTATAGGATTTATTTTATCATTTTTTATTATATGGAATAAATACTATGAACCATTTGGAAATGAAATAGGTGGAGTTATATATGGAATATGCTTTTTTTCTGGGATATGTGCACCGATATCTGGGATATTAATAATATTAAGATATGTAAAAAAAATGATATTTAATATTGATAAAAAAAGCAAAAGAGCTGGCATTGTAGTATGCGCTATATCAATTATGACCGGTTCAATATCTGCTTTTATTCGTAAAGATTACAGTTGGGATTATTGGTACGCGCCTGATACCATGTATGAAATTATATTTTTTATAAGTGTTTTGGCATTTTTCGGAGGTTTTCTTTTTGCTATTGGAGTGCCACAAAAAATAATGGAATGGATTAATTCTGGCAAATAATTACATTGACAAAAACGCCTGATTGTGCATAGTCTGCCTTTACGGTGCTCGCAACACCATCCAAAGGCGGATTCCGCCACCGACATCAGGCGTTTTTTATGCCCATTTTCAGAAGTCAAGACTCGTTTTGACTTCTGATACCTGCTATAAAAGCATCTGTTGCCGGGTGTGGCCGATATGTCCAAGCGTAAGCTAAAGGCGGCCAGCTCTACCTTTGGGGAGTTGCGAACACCCGGCATCGTCATTCGCAGGCGGTGCCAACTTCCAACCCAAAGGAGTGGCACATGTCACAGCTTTCTTCTACGGTTTCCCTTCCTCGTCTCGCCTATAAGGGCATTCCTGTTGTCACCACCGAAACGCTCGCTCTTGCGTATGAAGTGGACGCTGTTTCCATTCGGAAAAACTTCTCCTGCAATAAAGGAAGGTTTACGGAAGGGAAACATTATTTTTCCATAACCGGCAAGGAACTCAGTGCTTTTCGTTTGAGCGTTACCGAAAGTAACTCTCAAATCTCACCCAAGGTTCGCGCACTCACACTCTGGACGGAACGCGGAGCGGCACGCCATGCCAAGATGCTGAATTCGGACAAGGCGAGGGATATGTTCGAGCTGCTGGAAGAGACTTTCTTCCGTGTTGCCAGAAAGCAGATTCAAGAAGCTCTGGAACTGACGCCAGCCGACCGCTCCGACCTGAAAGCCCTCGTGGACGCAAAGCTCTCCACCTGCCCTGCACACCTGCAAGGCAAGGCGCGCTCGGAATTGTGGGCGCGGTTCAACCGGCACTTCAGGATTGCAGAGTATGCCCAGCTTCCGCAGGAGAAGATGGCCGATGCACGGGACTACATCATCACGCTTGAATTGCGCGCTCTGAAAGGCGTAGAGACGAGGAAAACTCCTGCTTTGCCGAAGGTGAAGGCGTCGAACATCCACACCGACCTCGACGAGCTGAAAGCCGTGCAGAGCAAGCTCGACCTGCTGCTCCACACCGTGCCGCTGCATGGTCTGCGGGGATACTCCACCGGAGACGACAGAGCCGAGCGTGAGCTGGTGCGTAGCCGGAACGCTCATATCAGGACGGCCTCGAACTGCCTTGTCATCGCGAAGATGGCCATAGAGGCAGCCATAGCGTAAACAACACGGCCCCGGAAAACCGGGGCCTTTGTTTTACTTCTTTTTGCGTATCAGGTCGGCAAGCTCAAAGTCGGGGTTTGTTCCGTCCAGCCAGTCCCAGAAGGCATTGATAATCAGCAGTTCCTGAGAATTGACCGCACCTGTCGCAAGGCCGGCCAGCTTCCACCCGCTGTCGAACATCTTTCGGGCATCCATGTCCAGACCTTTTTCAATCTGCGTGCCGAACCGGACGCCGGTATCAATAACATCGTTCACCAGACTGCCCACGCGGGCGCGGCCGCCGTATCCTTCCATGTAACCTTCGACGGCACCGGTGATATCACGTAGACCGATAACCATGTTGAAGGGGTTGAAGAATATTTTGCGAGCGCCCCATGCATACCAATCGTCATCATCATCCGGCGTGTCGCCAGTCACCAGAGCTGACAGTATAGGTTCCAGAACGCCGGTCAACAGGAACAGCGTGCCCAGCCTGCCCCACGCTCCAACATCCGTAAATCCTTTCCTTTTCAGCATGGTCATACGGCGGGCGTAAAGCTGATACAGGGCTGAAAAGAAGCTGTAGAACTGCGTCATGATCTTGCCCATCTCGCTGCCGCGCTGAATTGCCGCAAGGTCCTTGTCTTCGCCTCCCACCTGCGTCCTTTCCACAGCGTTATCAGCATACTCTATGGCCGCGTCCCTGCTCTTCCCCTCATGCAGAGCTTTCGCATACGCGCCCTGCCAAGTAGGCAAATCGGCACAGGCCATCTGCACAAAGCCCATCGGCAGATAGGCTTTCTCCTGTTGCCAGTGGTAGAACTTCACCACAGGATTGAGCATCCTGTTGTTGGAACCTCGCTTCATCAGTCCGGTGGACATTTCATGCAAATCACGGTCAACGGACTGCATCCTGTTGGCCATCATGGGCGAGAGCGCCGCCGTCTCCTGATAAACCATGAATGGATTATGTTGGCAGTAGGTGCGGACAAGCCCGCAGGCGACCCAGCGCGGACCAAGTTCAGCGGTAGCGGCCAGAAGGCCCGTCGTCTGCGCAAGCAGCGTGGTCAGTCGTATGCCCATGGCGTACAGAGCCGCATTTTTTCTAAACCAGCCGAGAGTCCTGCTCCAACCGTTGCTTGCCGGACGTTCCCCGGCAACATAATGCAGCCAGCTTTTCAAAGCTTTCCCATGTCTACCCCAGCGGTTGATTCAATGGCTCCTATAACCGCGTCGTCGTTGAGCACACGCGCCACCTGCTGCACCGGCTTGCGGAAGGCCAGCATATGCACGGTTTTCACCACATGGCGAGGCAGTACTTCAAGGTCAAGCGTAACCGGCGAGCTGAGTCCGTTCGTTCTCTGTTTCATGGATCCGTGATCAACAGACGGAAACGCGGAGCCGGTCAACGTACCTATGCTTTCATTGTCAATCGGCAGCGAACTCTGTTCGGCATCATAAGAGACAGGATAATATCCGCCTCTGAGCACTCCGTACTTCGTCTGTACCGGCTGAGCTTCAATGGCCTTCGGACGTACGCCGGATATTTCCTCTTCAAGGTCAAAAGACTCCTTGCGGAAGGTTTCAAGGTAATCCCAGACGGATTGCACGAATTTCACGTCTCTTTCGTCCAGGGTGTCGATAACGGCACGAATACCGGCCTCGGTAATACGCACTCCGCCCTCAAGAGTCGTGTTGAGCAGTCGCTTGAAGTTGCTCTCATTTCCGGCGTTCAGCAGCACGGCAAGAGCCTGCTCTTTGGTAATGGACGTTTTGATTGCATCCACATAGTAACGCCGTCCACGGATATCCACCCACTCGGCAGGGCTGTACACGCTGTACAGCTCTTTTATGGCGTCCCGTTCTTTTCTCATACGTGTGGCACGATTCCACGTTGCCTGATTGATCGGACGGATAACGGCACGCCATACCGGCCCCATATCTTCATCTCCGTCCAGCAGACGACAAATGGTATCGGCTTTGAGATGGGAAGCATGAAACTCTTTCAGCCGCTTGATGATGAGATTGTCCTTGTGAAAACTCCCCTTGCTTCTGTTCTTGTTATGAGCGTAGATGCCAGCCGCCAAGCCGTCCATCTTCTGACGCCATTCCACGCTGTTTTGTTCATCATGCGCCTTGCGGGAAACTCTTTCCATGTGCATCATGGTTGACATGGCTTCCAGGTACGGACTTAAATTTTCCCATGACATATACGGCCAGTACAGCTTCACGTCGGAAAACAGCTCATCTTTTATCGCCGCATCTTCGGTATAGAGTCCTTCCTCCCGCATCTTTGAAAGAAAGCTCTTGATATTATCGAATGTTTTGTCACCGGCGTTTGCCAGCATCTTCATTGTTGGATTGATAAGCCGTGTTTTCATGGCGAGCACGAACACACCGAAACGCGCCCCCGGATCCGTCACCTTGGAGTCCAGAAACTTTTTGGCCTGCTTTTGCAACTTTTCCACAAGATCACGCCTGTCGGCGGCCTGTCGGGCAAGTTCAAGGTTTATCCTCGCCCGGTAGTTTGCCTGTATGGCTACAGTCCAGTCTTTGGCAAGTATGGCCTGTCTCTCTTCACGCAGAGCCTTCGATGCCGAACGACGGAAAATATCAGGACGCACGGCGTCGGCGGCAGCCTTTCCGTCAAGAATACGCTCCGCCTGCATTCGTATCTGCTCACGCAGAGCCTTTGAACGTTCTCTGTAATTCCCCTGAATAGGTACGCCGAGAGATGTACGGCCTTCAGCTTCCAGTCGGTACACGGCTTCGCCTATGCGTTCTTCCTTGCGTGCAAGAGCGTCCTGCTCAAAAAGATAGTCTTCCGCCGCGAAACGGGCTTCCGCATCACGTCTCTTCTGCACAATGAGTTCCGTTCTGCGCTCATTTATCCCCGGAGCGTCGAGAACGGCCTGTATCATCTCACCCGCGTTGCGGAAGCCATAATCAAAGGCCAGGGATTCAGGGTTATCACCACCGCGCTTGACGGACGCGGGAAGTTTTTTCATGAGCCTGTCCGCCATGTCCCGACCATAGGATTCCACCACCGACTCGTAATCAATCGGAGTTTTTCGCATGGCGGTACGCACGCGGTACACGGTTTCGTTCCTGATCTCCTCTTCCGCTTCCTTCTCCCATTTCTTTGCCTGCTCCCGAATGGCCTTGTTTTTGTCCTTTCGCAGTGCGTCGGCCGCATTATCCTCAGCCTCACGCACCAGACTTTCAAGCTCAAGACGATCCGCTCCCCTCAGTCCCAGCGCGTCCATAAGTTCCGAAGACTCCGTGCGGATATTATTGGCCGTGGCGGCAGCGCGGATATCCTCATCGGAAGCCACGATATTGTCGAACACACGGCGCACGTCATCCGTCAGTTCCACGTCCAGCAGCGTCGCCTGTCTGTAAATCCGAGTGAGCCATTTCTTGAAGCGGCGGAACACTCCTTCCATGCCGCGCGAGGGAGAAACGCCTTCACGCAGATAGGCTTCAAAGCCGCGGGCAACCATTTCTTCCTTAGCGATGCTTCTGGAAATTGCCCTCTCTTCCGGCGTGAGTTCCTCAAACTTCCGGCCGCTGAACTGCGGCATAGAACGCTGGTACTTGTCGTACTCTGACTTCAAGTTGGCGTCGTCGTCCATGTACGCAGTCCACGAGCGGAGAGCGCTGAGGTCTCGCTTCAACTCAGGCGTACCAAGACCTTCCCTTTCGAGTCGTTCCATTTCCAGGTGAACGGCGTGCATGGTCTCATGCGCCAGCGTGGAAAGGTTGGCCCCCCGGAAGAGCTGGATGTAGTAATTGCCACTCTGTGAAGAAATGGAACCTGTAGCAGCGGCGTAAATTTGGGAAGCTATGCCAGTTTCCTGCGGTTGGAAAAGCACTTGCCCCGACCCGTCATTGACACCAAGACTGTCCCGGAGTATATTCATCACAATACCCCGGTTCGCTCGGGTTGCGTGTTCCTCGCCATCTTTCGAGAGGCTGGCCGCATTGAGCGAGCCGGGGTCTATTATTTCTGTGAGTTCGTGGTCGTAAAAACGACGACCGTTCTGATCCTCACGTACAACAAAACCAACAACGTACTCCTGCCCGTCTAGATTGATTTTATTGGCAAAGATATGTGTTTGCATGCCATGTTCAATCTTTCCATCCGCAATGTAAATCCCAGATTCAACAATCTGCGGGATGAAGGGAATGGAACGCGCCAAGGTTTCATCAAAACCGTGAGAAAGTGTTTTGGTTATCCCTCGAGGCGATATCTGAACATCCCATCCCCGGTCCTGATTATGGAATGTCGAACCTTGAGGAAATCTCGTCTTTGACCATGCCTGCACGGCTTTGCGCATATTCCTTTTGTTGGCGTCAACAGCCTTTCCCGGGCCAAACCACAGAGAACTATCCGCTTCAATCAAGGGCATGGATGCAAAACGTGCGGCAAGAGCGTTCTGCCCCTGATAGAACGTCTTGAGCACCTGAATGGCCTTATCATCGAACACGACGAAAGAGCGGCCGTCCTGCTGGCCGTCGTAGGTGATACCTTTGATACCGTGGTCATTGAGCATTTCAGAAGCGGCTTTGGGCGAGTCCAGTACAATACTGATACCGCTATATAAGTCGCTCCCATTCATTCGAGTAAGTAAAGTGTCAATGCGTGCTTTATCAATGGACGCTCTTTCTTTTGCTCTTTTTGTTTCAATGCGCTGTTCGTTTTCCTCTATCTTCTGTTCAAGATCCGCAATCTTTTTTTCTACGGCAGCCTTTTCCGCGTTCAGATAGTCAGCGTCGTGTTGCAGATGCTCTATCTGCGCATCAGAATACATCTCATGCAGATACTTCTCACCAAGTTCAAAAAGCTTGGCGCTCCCTTCTTTGGAAAAAGGATTGCCTTCTCCCTTGGGTCTCTGAGCGTTGACCGTTTTCAAGGCCCTGCGCTGATTGAACAATCTTTGTCTTTTCCTTGTCAGCTCTTCTCCTCTTTTTTCCAGTTCCTTGTCACGTCTTACCTGTGCCTTCATCTCCTCCCTCACGGGAGCAAGCTGTTCTTTGGAAAAGGACTTGTAAATGGAACGAAGCGCACTCTTCACTGCTTCCGGCTGTTCGGCAAAAATTTTCTGTTCATCCAACAGCACATCGTCGTTAGGAATGTCCACCTCAAAAAGCTGTCCACGGCTGCGCCCACGCCGCAGCCTGTTGCGGTAGTCGTCACTGACCTTTTTATCTGCAGCAAAATACAACCCCCAGCCGTGAGCCTGCGCACCTTCCCCCTCGCCGATATACTCTAGGGAGAACTCGTCGAACTTGTGCGGTGTTCCGTGGTAGGCGGTCTGAAAAAGCGTATTGCTTTCCGAACCGTTCGGAGATATATTGGTTTCATTCAAGACGCTCATTCCTTGGATTACATCGTTTTCGATGTTGGTATCCTGACCTGAAATGGCAGGCCCCAAGACGAGCGTCTTTTCTTTTTCTATAATACCTCGAATAATCTGTGCTCGATTAGCATAGGCTGTTACAGGTAAAAGCCTATGCCCACGTTTTTTACTGATTACCCTGTCAAAAACGACAAGAGTTCCCATATCTCCGTCGTATTTGGCCGCGATAAAACGCTTATTAGGATAAGCAGACGATGAAATCACTTCGGCAAGGTCGTCAAATTCAGAAATAATTTTCTCTGTCTTGGCAACAAGATCATCGGTTTCCGCAGGTCTCCTGTTGTCCAGATGCTGGATATAATCATACGGAATGTTAATGACCAACGACCTATCATTGAACATTTCACGCAGCTTTGATGGAGCAACGTCACTCTTCCAAAATTCTATCTGGCCTTTTCTTGCCTCCTCAACGAACCCTTCCAGAGAATCGGCCTGCGACTGTGCCATCGCCTGATTCAGCCGTACGCCTCTACTCCCATTTCTTCTTGTGGGTCGCCTCTTCTCCTTCAGCATTTCAATCAGCGTGGAAGAGTCCGCATCTTCCGGCAGCCAGCCCGCCGTTTTCAGCTCGTCGGCAAGCTGGTCAACGGGCACACCTTCCCCCTTGCGCGAAGCGAACAGGCCGCGACCGTGGATGGACGCCAGCTCCTTCCGGGCTTCCGGGAAGTCTCGTTTCAGGCTGGCAGCGTCCAGACGGCCCCATACGTTTTCCCAGAAAGGCGCGTCCGCTTCCGCCTGTGCCCTCTCTTCCGCGAGCTGCTCAAGTTCCACGGGGTCGACCATGCGCCCGGTTTCCTCATCCCGGATAAGCCCCTGTACGTTCAGTCTGTCCAGTATGGAATCGGCATCAGCTCCGTACACGGAAAGTCTGTCGGCCGCGTTGCGCAAAAGACGCATCACGCTGTCCACGTACATGCCGACGCTGGTTTCCGTATCCGCGCTTGTGGTAAGCTGACGAAGCAGAACGGGAGAAGAGCGCACGGACTCGGTTATCTGCGTCCGTACGCGATCAAGCTCCATGTCGAGCCTGTCCTGCTGATATTCCCATTCTTCCACGGCAGCGTTCACGGCGTCCACGTCTTCGGCAAGCACACTTTCGTCCATGGCCTCGAAGGCACTCATGGATTCCGACCTTTCCCTCATCACGTCGAACAGCGTATTCTTGTCGTCTGTCGGTATCTGCGCGGCATGAATGCGCGACAAAGGCACGGCGATATCCTGCCCGAGAGCCGCCGCTTCCTCCATGTCGGCAATGTTCCAGCCGAACGCTCCGGCAATGTCGGTTCCTGCCTGCTGCATCTGCCATGCCGCATCGGCGGGGACAAGCACGGTCTGGTTGAGTCCCTGCCTCTTCAGAAACGACTCCATGCGCACGGGCGAGAGCTGCTGTGTCTTCGAGGACTCAATCGTTTTCAGCGCATTCTTGTTGGCTTCAGAGAACTCCTGCGCACGAAGAACGGATTGGGTATCAATGGCAAACTTCGTCACACCGGGCAGAATATGGAACCACATGCCCATCTTCGCGCCTTCCACTGCCGATTCCGCGATGTTGCCCCATGCGTCCTTGTCGAACAAACCGGGCTGATCCTCTCGATAATAATTCACCCCGGCGTCGTTCAACGTATTCTTTGCCAACGCCTCAATCTGTTCGGATATGGCTTGCTGCGCAGCCTCTTCCGCACCTTCCGCAGCCGCTCCGGCAGCCACACCGCGAACAGTACGCCCCAGAACCGGAGCCAGCCGCCTGTCGGACATGGCCGTTTTTATGGCGTCCTTCGCCACACTGGAGGCCGGTCGCTTTATGGCGGCTCCCACAGTTTTCAACACGGGTGAAAGAATCTTCAAGGCCAGCGCGTCACCCGCCGTTTCCACAAAAGCGGAGCCCATGCCGTAGAGCTGCGCATAGTTTTTGACGGTATCATCATCAAGGTACTGTCCGGCGTCGTCCGTCTGCATAAGAAGGTCAAGCGCGAAAAGAGCGGCTTCCATCTGTTGAGAAGATTCAAAAGTCCCGCGTGCGGCACCGGCGGTAAATCCGGCGGCCGCGCCTGTCCCCGCTCCTGCCACGCTTCCCAGTCCAGGGATCACGGTTCCTGCTATAGCACCAGCACTCGCGCCTTCCAGAGCGCCCTGTGCCCCTCTGTAAAGAATATGGGGGATATCCCGAGTACCCATGCGATAGAGCTGTTCCACGGCACCGTAGAAACCCAGCGGATCATTTCCTTCCTGTCGGGAAAACTCTTCGTGCAATCGTGCCGCTTCCCGTCTCGCATCGTCACCCAGTACTTTGCCTTTCAGAAAGGACTGCCCCAGGTCGGCAAGCTGGTTGTTTATTCTTGCCCTGTCCAGCGCTTTGCCGAGTCCGTTGCCGTCTTCCGCCACAGTCTCCATCGTGTCGCGGTCAATGTCGCTTTCGGCCAGCAGACCATTGGCAACAAGGTCATCATAAACGAACATGAGCGCATCGGCATCTTCATTGAGAAACGCCACGTTTTCCTGCGCTTCCGCCACCCATTCGTTGGCTTTGGGAACACGACTCGCGTTTTGCACTTTCATTTCCGTTTGTACGTCATCCCATCCCGCGTCGGCCATGCCGTAGGTTGTGCCGAGCTGTTGTGCGGCTCTGTCTTTTTGACTTACTTCTCCGGCGGAAAAAGGTTGGGGCGCGTTCAGGGCAAGGCGGATGCTGTCGTCACGTCCCTGAAGAGGGGCTTCCATATCTTCAATAAAGCTACTCATTTTCCACCACCAAGCAGTTCTTTTTCTTCTTCCGTAAATTCCACGGGATAACCAAGATACTTATTCATGTACCATGCCTGTCGCATGAGCTTCTTGCCTTCCTTTGTCATGGAGCGATATTCCGGGTATCTTGTTTCCAATTCCGCAGAGAGCGTCTTTTCCATTCCTTCAGGAATATCAGGACGCCATATTTTGCCATTACCCGAATTCACGCTTTCAGCCAGAGTCATTCCGCCGGAAAACCATCCCGTTTCGCCGGACTGTTGCCCTTCAAGCGCAAGACTTCGTATCTTCGATTTCAGTTGTTTGTCGTCGAGTTTCGCACCGGAAAGAATATCGGCATCGCGCATGAGAGCACTGTACAAAGCGATTCTCTGCTCATCTTTTGTGTCCTTACCCAAGACACTGTTGATAAGTGAGTCTATGCGCTGCTGAGAATACTCCTGCCCTTTGCCCTGATACTCAAGAACTTCATTTCTGTCCTTGCTGTTCAGTCCATAGTCCAGGGCAAGAACGCCTATCTGTTTCTTATCCATGGTTCCGCCGCTTGCGTCTATCTTGGCCCTGATGGCTCTTGCTCCCATGGCGCTGGCATAGGTATTTTCCTTCTCCTCAAGCTGATCCATGATTTCCTTCTCCGCCTTTTCCTTGGTTTCGTCAGAGAAGGTTCCTGTACGGATCATGGAAAGTTTTTCCGTCGGCGTCATATTCGGGTTCTGATTGAAGGTTCGATCAAGCAGCCCAAGCTCTTCCACTACGCCAGCCTTGCGCACAAGCTCCTTGTCGTCCAAATCCGCCTTCACAAGGGAACGCACCGCCTTGCGCCGTTTCGGGTCTTCAATGTCGGCGGTAAGCTGCACCAGCTTTGCCTCCTTCTGTTCCACCGTCCAATCTTGAGGAAAGGAATCAAGCTGTGTCATGATTTCTTTGCTGGTGCCTTCCACAAAGGCTTTCTCCGCTGCCTCCTCCCTTTTCTTCGCCGCCGCTTCCGCCTTCGCCTGCAAAGCCTCCTGCCTGGTACGAATGGCGTTCCTGCCCCATGCCGCGTCGTCGGCGGTCATACGGCTCCACGCCCCTTCTCCCTCGCCGTGCATCCGGCTCCCGCGTTCAAGAAGACGTCTTGCGGAGGCCACGTCGTTCCCGGCCAGCGCATTCTCAATCGCGCCTCGGAAGACTTTGCTGCTGGTCTCCTTCAAGCCGCGCCTCAACGCCTCGTCGCTGTACCCGTCACGGCGCAGACGCTGCTCCATGTACCAAAGCGACTCACCGAGACTCTTGTTGAAGTCGTTTTCATTGGCATAGCTTGCAATCGCGTTTTCCGCCCGTTCTTCAGCCGCAGCCTCATCGTTGCGGTTCATCATGGTGACGCGCTCTTTCCCTGCGTACTGCTGCGCCTTGAGCGACGTATCCGCGTCGTAGTCGTCCGCCAGAATGTTGAAGTACCGCTTGGTGTGTTCACCCGCGTCCTTCATCAACTCATCTCTGAGCTGTCGCGCCCTCTCCGCCCTCTGCTCATCGGCGTCCAGTGCGGCCTCGCCCTTTTGGGTGAGTATGCCGTTCTCCCCGTACAAGGCCATGTTCATGTCCCTGCGGTACCGGGTAATGAGCTGCGTCGCCTTGCTTTTGGAGTAATCGTCGTACGCCTTCACGCCGACCTGAACGGCCGTGTTCATGGTATCGCCGAGGCGTATCAGCGCGCGGGCTTCAAGGTCATCCCCGGCTGACGCGATACGCGCCGCAGAATCGTCCATACGGGCCGAAACACTGGCCCCCGGCGCATAGGCCCCCGTCTGCCCCCGATACGTGGGAAGCGCGCCGCCTGAAGTCCATAGCCATCGCCTGCGCTCATCCCAATCCCAACTACGTGGCCGACACATCCGAATTTCACGGCAGACGCATGATCACCCGTCTCGCCCTTCGCGAATACGAAGGGAACACCTATCAGGACGTAAAGGCATACATGCCTCTGCCCGCTCAGAGCGGAGCGGCTTCTGCCCCACGGCCGGGTTCTCCCACGCCTCCGCCCGCTCCCCAGCCTTCCGAGGTCCACGCCATGAAGCCCTGGGAGTAGGTCATGCAGCTTCGCCCCTATCAGCAGGCGGCGCTTGCCGCCGTGCTTGAAGCCATGCGGACCGAACGCTTCCTGCTGGTACAGGCGGCCACGGGCGCGGGAAAGACCATTCTCTTTTCCGCGCTCATCCGGCACTGCATGGAGCGCTGGAACATGCGCATCGGTGTTCTGGCGCACAGGGAAATACTTGTGCGTCAGGCGCGCGACAAACTCCTTTCCGTCTGGCCGGAAGGAAAAGACAGCATCGGCCTTGCCTGCGCGTCCGTCTCCCACGACGTCGATCTCTTCCGGCCGGTCATCATCGGTTCCCCGCAGACTCTTGCCGGCCGGTTGAAGGAAATGCCGCCGCTCGATCTCGTCATCATCGACGAGTGTCATCGCGTCCCGCCTGCCAACGAAAAATCCCAGTACAAGACACTGCTGGACACGCTGGAGCAGTACTACCCGAAAATCCGCGTTCTCGGCGTCACGGCCACGCCCTATCGTCTCGGGCACGGCTACATCTACGGCGACGAATGTCGGCCGGGCAAAAAAAACTGGTGGCCGAAACTTCATACGAAAATCGGCATTTCCACCTTGCAGGAACAGGGCTTTCTCGTCCCGCTCAGGGCGAAACAGTCCGACGACGTTTCCGACGAACTCGGCTCCGTCGGCATCCGCAAGGGCGAGTTCAACACTTCCGAATTGTCCGACGTCATGGAAAAGGAACTGCATATCCGTTCCGCCGTCCATGCCTGGAAAAAATACGGGGAAGGACGCTCCCACGTCGTCGCCTTCTGCGTGACCATACGCCACGCGGAAAAGCTGAAAAACGCCTTTCTGCATGCCGGAATTTCCGCCGCCGTCATTCACTCCCAAATGGACAGGGAAGAACGCATGACCGCCCTGCGATCCTTCGAGACCGGCGCCTGCCGCGTCATCTGCAACGTGGGCGTCCTTACGGAAGGATGGGACTGCACCGCCGTGGACTGCATTCTCATGTGCCGCCCCACCCTGTCACCGGCGCTTTACGTTCAGATGGTAGGTCGCGGCCTGCGCATCCATCCGGGCAAGACGGACTGCCTGCTCCTCGACCTCTCCGGTAATTGCGTCCGGCACGGCGACGTGGACGACCCGTACGTGGAAGTCCCATCCGGCAAAAAGAAAAAGAACGAAGAGAAGAAAGAGCGGATGAAGGTCTGCCCGCAATGTGAGTCTCTTGTTTCCATGACTTTCCGCGAATGCCCGGAGTGCGGCTATCAGTGGCCGGAAACGGTCATTGTGGAAAAAGGCGACGTGAACATGACCGACGTGTCATGGGGAGCGCAGACGGCCAAGGTCTCTTCCTGGTCAGCCTCCTCCTACACAAGCAAAAACGGCAACTACCTTTTCCGCCTCTCCATGTCCTGCGCCATTCAGGGCGTCGCCATGCCCGTGCTGGTCAATCACTTCTTCGACTTCGAGGCTCAGTCAGGAATATGGATGCAAAGCCGTTCCCGTGTCGCATGGAGGGAGCTTGCGGGAACGGAGCCGCCCATGACCGTGGACGAAGCCGTCTCACGCATGGGAGAGCTTCACGTCCCCGACCACATTCAAATCAAACGCAAGGACAGGTTCTACAACGTCACCGGTTGGAGGGCATGAAAAAAGGGGGCCGGAATCCGACCCCCTTTTCTCTGTCAGTATGTTTTAGAAGCCCAGCCAGCCGAAGCCTTTGGCCATGATGGCGGCAAGGGCGAGCCAGCCGCCTATCTGCCACTTGAGAAGATCATACTTGACCTTTTCAATGTCCGCGCGGACTTTTTCAATTTCCGCCTGTAAGCGCAGCTCCGTTTCACGCAGATCGGCCTTTGTGGCGAGCTCCTGTTTCGCTCTTTCATCCTGAATGGCCGTAAACTCGCGAAACGCGGCGGCCTGCACCTTCGCCTGTGCTTCCGGAACTCCGGCTTCTTTCAGTTTTTCAAAATAAGCTAACGCATCAAACGTGGTGGTGGTCATAACGGCCTCCTTACAAGAGCTTGACCAGCGCGGCGACAACGGCAACGGCGGCCGCCATCATTCCGCCGAGCTTGAGGGTGATTCTCAGCTCCATCTTCTGCATTTCGCTGGTCAGGCGATCTTCCAGAAGCTGAAGATCCGCCTTCGTCGCAAGACGCTCTTCAATGACTTCACGCATGGCGTTTGCCTGCACCCGCGCCTGTTCGTCAGAGAAGCCGGCTTCTTTGAGCTTTTCATAATATCCGAGACTGTCAAAAGTCGTGCTGCTCATCGTTTCATCCTCCAATGTCACGTTTTAACCATACGCATTCCGGGGGATTAAGCAAGGGCGGCCGTAATGGCGCACTTGGCCACGAGCAAACAGTCGGCCGCCTGTCGGATATGCGCGTTGCGCAGTTCCGTCAGCTTGCGGTCCACCGTGTCGTCATCGGCGGCTATCCCGTGCAGGCCGTGCAGCTGCACCGTCTGCGCCAGCTGAGTCTGCGTTCCATGTCGTGCATCTCCCGCACGTCGTCGTATATTGTCGCCTTCTTCGGTCTGCCGCGCTTCGCTGGAAGAGCCTTCTCCTCTTCGCGGAGCTTTTTCTCCATGGCGTTGAAAGCCTCGATGTAGCGGATCTTCCACGCCAACGCCTCTTTTCCGGTGAAGCCCATGACAAGGAGCGTGAACCCGTCGCGCGTCATCGTGTACATGGGAAGTTTGCGGCCCGTGCTGTCGGTGTATTCACTCACCACAAAATTGTGGGCAGTGAACTCTTCCGGGCACTTGTCCTGCAAATCACGAATGCCGCGAATCACAACGTCATGCCGCTTGCCGAATACTTCGGCCACGTTCAGGGAAGTTGTGCGGGGAGTGCCGTCAACGAGCGTGACGGTAGGAGTGAAAATGTTGTTCATGATGAACTCCGTGTGTTGCGGTTCAGTCGCCTGTTGAAGGGCGACAAAATGCCGGGTGTTCAACACAGCCACACGGAGCTGCTGGCCGCCTTTGGCTTGCGCTTGGACATATCGGCCACACCCGGCATCACAGGATGCAACAAGAGTTCAACTTTTTTGTGCCTCTTCCGCCGACCGTAGCAGGGTAAGAGCGAAGACAGGGCACAAAAAAAGCCACGCTTTCGAGAGTGGCGAAGTCCGCCGTGTGAATGGTGTGTTGAGCACCGTGCAACTACCATTTCACACGGCGGGCGGTAAAGTCAAGAGGGAAATTTGACTATATTATCTATCTGGGAAATTTTGGAGAACTACATATGTTATACTCTCATTTGAACAATTAATTATTTTTATACGTGCCCCTCTATATCCTACAATATTATTTTTTGATATATCATAAGACACATTATGTGTTAGCAAAACTTGATTTCCAGCTCTTTCTACATACATAAATTCAACATTATCTCCTTTTTTACCAGAAAAAATAAGATTTCTTTGAACGTATTCTGTTGAAGTACTTACGCCCTTTTCTATTGATAATGATGCATCATAACATCCTTTACCACCATAAATTGTAATTACACAAATTTTACTTAAATCATCTTTTGGCACAGACATCCCGTCAACGGGATCACAAAGAGCTGCCCTAGTTACACCAATGCCATCAAAATAATAATTCTTTGAATCTTCACCAACCAAAGGAATTGTTTGTGATTTTATATCGAAGCATATACCATCTATTGGTTGCTTTATGTTTAGAACTTTTCCTTCTAATAGCTTTCCTTGAATAAGCATCTCTTCGCCTAAATATACAGTTGTTTCTTTATTCTGTTCTGGAAAATCAAGATTACTAACCTCTGGTATATAATTACGTTTTACGCTAGCACAACCTGTTATACCTGTCATTAATATGGCAATAAATAACAAAATAACTTTATGCATACTCCATTCCTCCTTTTGTGACACAGCACATTATTGTCCTATTTTTCCTACCGTTAATCCCCCGCTTTATGCAAAGGAATTTTTCATGCCGCCCATACCAGCGCAGAGTATCATTGTTCAGGAAATGTATGAAGCCGCCGCGAAAAGTCGTGAAGAACCGCGTAATTATCTTGGAATGTCCGGCATCGGAGAAATCTGTCCAAGGAAAATATGGTACGGCTTTCGAGGTTATTCCCCTGTTCCCACGGAAGGCCGCGCGGCCATGATTTTCGACATGGGAAACCGCGTGGAGGAAGCCGTCGTTTCATGGCTCCGCAAGGCGGGCTACCACATCGAAGGACAACAGACGGACTTTTCCGCCCATAACGGCTTCTTTCGCGGCCACTGTGACGGCATGATCGACGGCGTGACCTCGCGCCGCCACATTCTGGAAATCAAATCCGCCAATGACCGGAAGTTCAAGGCGTTCCGCGACAACGGCATCCGGGCGGTATCCGAAACATACTATGCCCAGGTGCAGTGCTATATGGGCTACGCCGGGCTGGAGCGCGCCGTTTGGGTGGTCATGAACAAGAACACCTGCGAGCTTTACGCGGAACGGGCGTACTTCAACAAGCAGGACTTCGAGGCGCTGCATCGGAAAGCCCTCGACATCATCTCCGCGCAGGAGGTTCCCGCTCCCGTGGAAAACCCGTTCTGCTCATGGTGTGACTTCCGCCTCTGGTGCAAGTCTCCGCTGGAAGCCATGCAGATACGAAAAACCTGCGGCACCTGCGCATGGCTCGACATGAGCCTTGAACCGAAATGCCGCCACCCCGAGCACGCTTTCCCCCTCAAAAAGTGGGGAATCTCTTGTGAACACTGGCAACTGAAAAACGGAGACATCCCGTTCTAAATATGGAGGACTTATGACTGACACGTCCCTGCTTATGGAACTCCGCCGACTTCTGGCCGAAAAAGAGAAGGTGAAGAGAGCGGAAAAGGCCATCGACGACCAGATCGCCATTCCGGCGGAGTTCTGGAAGGTTAAGGAAGAGCGGACTCCCGACAAGCTAAAAATCAAAAATCACATCAATGCTGGACAGGTGGTGCCGGGGTGCTCACTCATCCCGACGTACTCCCTGCAGACGCGGTAACATTTCCATTCCCCTCCACACCCCTAGGAGCCTCCCGGCGGGCATTGTTCACCGGGAACCTACCATGCCAGCAAAGAAATCTCCCATCGTTCACACCCCACGGACATACTTCCGCGTCTTCGTCTCCGGCACAAACATCAACGACGAAGTACGCATGGCGGCCGCCCATGTAAAGGACGCAAGTGCCGACTACTGCATCTCGCACGGCATCGAACCGGAACGGCTCATGATCAATTTGCATAGTATCCTTCCAGAAAGAAACGGGCACAGAATCACTTACGTCTGCGCTTATGCCGTGGACGAGTAACCATCAGGACTGACTACATGGGCAAGAAGGCAGAAAAAGACGCCCGGCGAATAGCACAGGCCGAGCTGAAAAACGCTCCTGTCCACCTGCTCATCGCCATCAACAACATGTGCACCCAAATCCAATACGGGCTGGAAGGCGGAAAGGTGGTGTCGGGTGTCAAAGTCCCCGCGCTTCACCTCCCGCCCGCTCAAGCCAAATGGTGCCAGCAGCAGCTTGCAAAGATAGTCCGGTGGACGGCGGCAAACATGGAACGGTACGGATTTTCCTTCTCCGGGCGAACCTCGGCAGGTCTTTGGCGCACGGGCGGCGAGAAAATCCACCTCATCGGCAAGGCCATACAGCACTACGCTCCAACATGCGGATACGAGAACCACGTCATCATTCAGCTCATCGTCGCGGAAACGGCGTGGATCGGCGTGAGAGTCCAGAACCACGACACTAGGTTCAGGACTCATTAAATATAAAAGATGACAATGGCAGCGAGACAAATAGCCGAAAAGAACGTGTGGGCACAACGGTCATAACGCATGGCTATTCTGCGCCAATCCTTGAGTCGGCCGAACA
>CALUUX010000057.1 GCA_944324085.1 uncultured Mailhella sp.
CGATGTGCAGCGCTCCCGTGGGAAAGCCGTCGGAACGGGACATGCCGGAATTGGCAAAAAATCCCCGGAACAGAAAGGCGTTGCCGTCCATCACGTAAAGGGGGTCTTCGGTAAAGCCGAGGCGCTGCTTCAATGACATGACTTGCTCCTGAAAAAATATCTGTTGCATCCTAGCCTGATGCGCAGACCGCCGCAAGAGGCGGACCGCCTCTCCGCCCCGCCGAAGGACGCCCTGCCCCGGCCCGTACTCCCGGAGATACCGGGGATTGCAGCCTGCAAGGCTTGTCATCGGAAGGGAATTCTTATATCGTTGACGTTCCTTTAATAGGGGAGCTCCGGGCAGGCGTACCTGCCCGTCCATTTTTCGGTTTTTCCACTTTCAGCCTACCTGTCGGGGGTATGTATGACTTTCATTTCTCTGGTTATCGTCTTCGCGTGCGCGGCCTTTGCGCTGTACTACGCCTTCAAGACGGCCAAAAACATCCTCGCCGCCTCCACCGGCAATGAGGATATGCAGCGCATCGCCGGCGCCATTCAGGAAGGCGCGCAGGCGTATCTGAAGCGTCAGTACCGCACCATCGCCATCGTGGGCGTGGTGGTCGCCGTGCTGCTTCTTCTCACCATGTCCTTCCTCACCGCTCTGGGCTTCGTGCTCGGCGCCGTGCTGTCCGGCCTCGCCGGCTTCATCGGCATGAACGTGTCCGTCCGCGCCAACGTGCGCACCGCCGCCGCCGCGGAAAAGGGCATGGTTCCCGCGCTGAACATCTCCTTCCAGTCCGGCGCCATCACCGGCATGCTGGTGGTCGGCCTCGGCCTGCTCGGCGTTTCCGTCTATTACGCCGTGCTCGCCATCTTCGGCGTGCCCACCGAAAACATCATGCAGGCCCTTGTGGCTCTCTCCTTCGGCGCGTCCCTCATCTCCATCTTCGCGCGTCTCGGCGGCGGCATCTTCACCAAGGGCGCCGACGTTGGCGCCGACCTCGTGGGTAAGGTGGAAGCCGGCATTCCTGAAGACGATCCCCGCAACCCCGCCGTCATCGCCGACAACGTGGGCGACAACGTGGGCGACTGCGCCGGCATGGCCGCCGACCTCTTCGAAACCTACGCCGTCACCGTGGTGGCCACCATGCTGCTGGCCTCCATCTTCTTCGACGGTGCGCTCCAGACCAAAATGATGATGTTCCCGCTGCTCATCAGCGGCGTGTGCATCATCGCTTCCGTGCTCGGCACCTTCTTCGTCAAGCTCGGCTCCGACGGCAAGATCATGCGCGCTCTCTACAAGGGCCTCATCGCCACGGCCGTCATTTCCGCCGTGCTCATCGCCCTCGTCACCATGTTCGTGTTCTGGGGCGAAAACAGCATGACCATTCAGGGCATCAGCTTCAACGGCTTCAGCCTGCTGCTGTGCAGCCTCACCGGCCTCATCGTCACCGGCCTCATCGTGGTGGTCACCGAATACTACACCTCCACCGCGTATCGCCCCGTGCGCAGCATTTCCAAGGCGTCCACCACCGGTCACGGCACCAACGTGATCCAGGGCCTCGCCGTCTCCATGGAAGCCTGCGCCGCTCCCGTGATCATCATCTGCGCCGGCATCCTCTTCGCCTACACCCAGGCCGGTCTGTTCGGCATTTCCCTGGCCGCCACCACCATGCTGGCCCTCGCCGGCATGATCGTCGCCCTTGACGCCTACGGCCCCGTGACCGACAACGCCGGCGGCATCGCTGAAATGTCCGGTCTGCCCGAAGACATCCGTGAAACCACCGACGCCCTCGACGCGGTAGGCAACACCACCAAGGCCGTCACCAAGGGTTACGCCATCGGCTCCGCCGCTCTGGCCGCGCTCGTGCTCTTCGCCTCCTACACCGAAGACCTGAGCCGCTACTTCCCCAACCTTGACGTCACCTTCGCCCTTCAGGATCCCTATGTGCTGGTCGGCCTCTTCATCGGCGGCCTGCTCCCCTACCTGTTCGGCTCCATGGGCATGAAGGCCGTGGGCCGCGCCGGCGCCGCCGTGGTCGTGGAAGTGCGTCGTCAGTTCCACAACATCCCCGGCATCATGGAAGGCACCGGCAAGCCCGACTACAGCGCCTGCGTGGACATGCTCACCAAGTCCGCCATCAAGGAAATGATCATTCCTTCCCTGCTGCCCGTGCTCGCCCCCGTGGTCGTGTACTACGTCATCAAGGCCTGCGGCGGACAGGCTGCCGCCTTCGCTTCCCTCGGCGCCATGCTCATGGGCACCATCGTCACCGGTCTGTTCGTGGCCATCTCCATGACCTCCGGCGGCGGCGCGTGGGATAACGCCAAGAAATACATCGAAGAAGGCAACTTCGGCGGCAAGGGCTCCGAAGCTCACAAGGCCGCCGTTACCGGCGACACCGTCGGCGACCCCTACAAGGATACCGCCGGCCCCGCCGTCAACCCCATGATCAAGATCATCAACATCGTCGCGCTGCTTCTCCTCCAGGCTCTTGCCTAAGAAAAGCCGAGGGCGGACTTCTCCGCCCTCCGACGAGCAGTTTTCAGAAAGCCGCGGCCCGTCCGCGGCTTTCTGCTTTGTCTCTCCCGCGTCGCCCGATTTCGTCTCGCCGCGGGCATGCGTCCTTTGCTGAAGGAATCACCCTTTTCCGACGCGCGACGCCGCTTCCCTCGTCTCCATTTCCCGTTTTTCACTCCCCAAACGCTCCCTCCGTTCGTCGCGCCCCGGCCTGACGACCAAACATGCTTTTTTCAAAAACGTTGCCTTCGGTCCGGCTCGTTCCGCGCCGCAACAGATGCAAGGAGTTCCATGAAAGCCATTGTTTCCAGCGTGTCGGGCAATACCCGCATGTATCTTTTTCTCTTCCTTCTCACTCTGGGCAGCACGATCGGGCTTCAGGGCTCTTCTCTTCTGTATACCAACTACGCGGTGGAAGTTGGCGGATTCACCGCCGCTGACAACGGACTCGTGGTGGCGCTGCGCGAAGTGCCGGGCTTCCTCTGTTTTCTTGTAGTGCCGCTCATGCTCATCATCAGAGAACACCGCCTCTGCGCCCTTTCCGTCCTCGTGTGCGGCGCGGGAACGGCGGTCATCGGACTGTTCTCGTCCTTCTGGGGCATTGCGGGCGCGGTATTCGTCATGTCGGCGGGCTATCACTTTTTCGAAACCATCAATCAGTCGCTCATGATCCAGTATTACGATCTCGCCAGCACGCCCATCATCATGGGACGCATGCGCGGACTCGCCGCGGGCGGCAGCCTCGCGGTGTCTCTCCTGGTCTTTTTCGGATCCGGCTGGCTTTCCTATGAAACCATGTTCGCGTCCATGGGCGTCACGGTGCTGGCGCTCGGCGCCGCATGTCTCTTTTTTGATCCTTCCAGCCCCAAGGTCACGCCGCAAAAGAAAGGTATGGTGTTCTGTTCCCGCTACTGGCTTTTCTACGCCCTCACCCTGCTCATGGGCGGTCGCAGACAGATATTCACCGTGTTCTCGCTGTTTCTGCTCGTGGAAAAATTCGATTTTTCCGTGCGCGCCGTGGCTGTGCTCTACATGGTCAACTACGCGGTCAACTGGTTCTTCAATCCGCTCATAGGCCGCATCATCAACCGCATAGGCGAACGCAGACTGCTCACCATTGAATACACGTCGGCGTTCTTCATTTTTCTGGGCTACGCCTGGACCGACAGCGCGTGGCTGGCGGGCGTCATGTACGTGCTCGACAGCCTGACCTTCAACTTCGCCATCGCGGTGCGGACGTTCTTCCAGAAAATCGCCGATCCCGCCGACGTGGCGCCCAGCATGGGTCTGGCGCAAACCATCAATCACATCGCGGCGGTGATCATTCCTCCGCTCGGCGGCTGGCTGTGGGTAACGTTCGGCTATCAGCTTCCCTTCTACTGCGGCATGGGACTCACCGTGCTTTCCCTGCTGCTCATCCAGTTCATGGACAAGGAAATCGCCAAGGCAAGGAAAAAAGCCTGACGTTCAACAATCTCCGAAAAACCGACGACAAAGGCGGCGCGGCGACGCCCTCCCTTACGACGGCCGCAGGGCATAAACGCTTGAGGAGCGGCCCGCGCTGGTGTACGCTGCAGAAAGCTGTCAACGAGGGAACTTTTATGAGCGAACTGGTACGTTTTGGAGTGTCGCTGGAGCGTGACCTGCTCACGGCTTTTGACCGTCACAGCGAACGCAAAGGCTTTGCCAACCGTTCCGAAGCTCTGCGCCACTGCATACGGCGGGAACTGTCGGAAGAAATCGTTTCCGATCCCGACGCGCCCGTGGCGGGCGTGCTGACGCTGGTGTACGATCACCACGACAACGACCTGCCCGGCCGCCTCACTTCCCTGCAGCACGAAGCGCACGGCATGGTGCTCGCCACCATGCATGTGCACCTTGACGAACATCACTGTCTGGAAACCATGGCTCTGCGCGGCCCCGCCGCGGCCGTCAACGAACTGGCCGACAGACTCCGCTCCTCCCGCGGCGTGCTTCAAAGCTCCTGTTCGCTGACCGCCATAGAGGCCGCGCCCGAACGTCATGTTTTCCACGACCACGCGCATAAGGATCACGCATGAACAATATTTCAAACACCGGAAGCTCTCAAGGCCTCCTGGACGTGCAGAACGCCCCTTCCAGCGTGGCTCTCGACATCGACCGCGTCGGGGTCAAGCATGTGGAGCTGCCTCTGGTGGTAAAGGACAAAGATAAAGGTCGTCAGCACACCGTGGCCAGCGTAGACATGGGGGTTGATCTACCGGCCGCCTACAAGGGCACCCACATGAGCCGTTTTGTGGAGGCCCTGGAAAACTGGCGCGAAGCCAGCGGCGAAGAACTGGACTACGCCTCCATGAAACGCCTTCTTTCCGACGTGCTGACGCGCCTGAACGCCCATAGAGCCTACGCAAAGTTCAGCTTTCCCTATTTTCGCACCCGCCGGGCCCCCGTTTCCGGGCAGGCCGCTCCTGTGCGCTATCTGTGCCGCCTCACCGGCGAACTGGAAAAAGGCCAGGAAGGCCCGCGCTTCCTTCTGGAGCTGGAGGTGCCCGTCACCACGGTATGTCCATGTTCCAAGGCCATCAGCCGCGCCGGAGCCCACGGTCAGCGCGCCGTGGTGCGCATGGGCCTGCGCATGAGCCGCTTCGAATGGCTGGAAGGCTTCATCGACATGGCCGAAGAATCCGGATCCGCTCCCATCCACACGCTGCTCAAGAGGCCGGACGAAAAATTCGTTACCGAACAGGCCTATGACAACGCCCTGTTCGTGGAAGACGTCGTGCGCAACGTGGCCACCAGACTGGAGCGACATTCGCATGTGACTTGGTTCCGCGTGGAGGTGGAAAGCGAAGAATCCATACACGGACACAACGCCTTCGCCAGCATCGAGCGTTCCATGTCCAGAAAGTGACGCCAACGAGACACGGCCGCGACGGTCCCGCCGGAAACGCGGAACAGACGGTCCGAACGTCTTCTTCTCCCCACGACAAGGGGGACACTTTTTGATTTTATTTTTTTAAAAAACGGACTATGCTTTCATAAAACGATTTTTTTTCGACCTCTCACAAAGAGACGACGCCCATGAGAACCTATCACACACAAAAGTCAGCCGGCGGCGGTCTGATCCCGCCATGGCGACGCGCGTCCGCCAGCGTTCTCTGCCGAAACCGCCGTTCTCTCTTCTGATGAAACGCGAAAGCCACGGTCGTTCCCGCGACTCAGCCACGCTCGTCAGTCCATCCGCGCCCCTTTTCCCGCAGAACAACGCTTTTCTCGTTCGTTTCCCGTCCCCGCCGGGATTCTCCGGCTTTTGTCCAACTCTCTTTTTCCCGAGAAATCACCGTGAGCGACTATCAGATCTTCATATACATCGCCATTGCCATTTATCTGCTCCTCATGCTCTACATCGGCCTTCTCTGCGCCAAACGAAACAGCAACGCCCATGAATACTATCTGGGCGGCCGCCGCATGGGGCCCATCGTCACCGCCATGAGCGCGGAAGCCTCCGACATGTCCTCCTGGCTGCTCATGGGTCTGCCGGGACTCGCCCTGTTCACCGGCATCGCCGAACCCGGCTGGACGGCCATCGGCCTTGCCATCGGCACCTATCTGAACTGGCTCATCGTGGCAAAGCGTCTGCGCGTGTACAGCGAAAAAATACACGCCATCACCATTCCCGACTTCTTCGCCCGCCGCTTCCATGATTCCAGCAGTCTGCTCGTGGGCATTTCAGCCCTCATCATCGTCGTCTTCTTCATTCCCTACACCGCCGCCGGCTTCGCCTCCTGCGGCAAGCTCTTCTCCACGCTGTGCGGCCTCGACTATGTGACCGGCATGCTCATCGGCACCGTGGTCATCGCCGGATACACCATCCTCGGCGGTTTTCTCGCCGCCTCCATGACCGACCTTGTGCAATCCATCATCATGACGCTGGCTCTGTTCATCATCGTGGCGTTCGGCATCCACATGGCCGGCGGCTGGGACGCGGTCGTCGCCTCCTCCGACCTTGAAGGCTACATCAGCCTTACCCACGCCACCAACGTGGTTACGCATGAAATTTCGGAATACGGCACGCTGACCATCTTCTCCACCCTCGCCTGGGGCCTCGGCTACTTCGGCATGCCGCACATTCTGCTCCGGTTCATGGCCATCCGCGACGAAAACGAAATCGCCATTTCCCGTCGCATCGGCTCCACCTGGGTGGTCATCGCCATGGGCTGCGCCATCTTCATCGGCATCATCGGCTACGCCATGATTCAGGCAGGCGCGCTCGAACCTTACCAGACCGGTTCCGACGCGGAAACCATCATCATCAAGATCAGCAGCCTGCTCAGCTCCTTCGGCGTCATTCCCGCGTTCATGGCCGGTCTTGTGCTTGCCGGCATTCTGGCCAGCACCATGTCCACCGCCTCCGGCCAGCTGCTGGCCGCGGCCTCCAGCGTGTCGGAAAACCTCTTCAAAGGCGTGTTCCACATCCAGATGACCGACAGATCCACCATGCTTTCGGCCCGCGGCACCGTGCTGATCATTTCCATCGTGGGAACCGTCATCGCCTGCGATCCCGAAAGCTCCATCTTCCAGATCGTCTCCTTCGCCTGGGCCGGTTTCGGAGCGTCCTTCGGCCCGGTCATGCTGTTCGCCCTGTTCTGGCGCCGCTGCAACCGCTGGGGCGCGCTCTCCGGCATGGCGGCCGGCGGCGTCATGGTCTTCGTGTGGAAATACCTCGTCAAGCCCATGGGCGGCGTGTGGGGCATTTATGAACTTCTGCCCGCCTTCCTCACCGCCTGCGCCGTCATTATCGTCGTCAGCCTCCTGACCGAAAAGCCCGACGACGATATGCTGAAAGACTTCGACGCCGTAAACGAGGCGAAATAACTCTTCCGCCGTTTTTACGCCAAGGGCCGTCGGACGCGTCGTCCGACGGCCCTTTCGTTATGCGTAAACGAACCGTCGCAACGCCGAAGCCCAAGGAGGCGTCCGCTCTTTTGCCGCGACGCGCGACCTGTCCCTTCCGAAAAACGCAGAAAGCCGACCTCCGGGGGTGGAGGTCGGCCGTCTGAGAAGGCGGGAGAAACGCCGGTTCCCGCCAGCGGGGAACGCGCCTTGCGGCAACGCCCCCCGCGCGGGCGGGATCGTCCCGCCCGGATACAAGACATCAGGCGCAGGCGAACTTTTCGCGCTGAATCCTGAGAGCTTCCGCCTGCTCTTCCCAGCTGGAGAATCCGGCTTGCTGGAGAGCGTCGAACACCGTGGCGTCCCAGTCCCAGGACGCGTACGTCACGGGCTTGTGGAAGGTGCGGCGGAACTCGGCGAGCTTATGGCGGGCATCATGTTCAAAGGGAGTGCTGAAGCACGCGCTGAGTTCCTTGTGCAGACGCCCCACCTCTTCGTCATACCATGCGCGGATCTCCGCGGGCTCCGTGAGCTTGGCGGCCTCCGTATAGCCATGCTTTTCAAGCAGCGCGCGCAACTTGGCGCCGTGCTGCCGGCCAAGCCATTTGCCGAGGCCGGAACTGGGAATGTTCTCCGCCTCCACCGCGGCGAAGTCAGCCTTGGTGCGCATGTAGGTATCGGGCACCACGGAGGCGGACACAATGCCCGCAATGGCCACCATGCCGCGCAGAATGACGCTGTTGGCCACGCCCTGTCCGCAGAAGCCCACCTTCTTGCAGAACTTCTGGCCGGTGAAAATGGTGGTCAGAATGGCCCAGATGACCGCCGGATCCTCTTCGTCGTAAATGTGCGAGAGTTCCGCGTTGTCGCGGTCGGTGGCGAGCACCATCTGCGTCATGTCGTTGGAGCCGATGGAAAAGCCGTCGAATTCACTGATGAACTGACGCGCCAGAATGGCGTTGGAAGGAAGTTCGGACATGAGCAGAATCTTGAGTCCGTCTTCGCCGCTGCGCAGACCGTGAACGTCGGCCAGATAGGAGCGCATGGAGCGGGCCTGTTCCAGCGTGCGCACGAAGGGCAGCATGAGCATGAGGTTCGTGCCGCCGTAGAGCGTACGGGCACGCTTGAAGGCTTCAATTTCCCAGTCGTGGATGTCGCGGGAAACGCCGCGATAACCGAGCATGGGGTTGTCTTCGTTGTGCTCGAACAAGCAGCCGCCGAGCAGGTTGCGGTATTCGTTGCTCTTGAAATCCGTGGTGCGATACACGATGTCCTTGCCGTAGAAGGCCATGGCGAACAGGGCAAGGTTGCGGCCGAGCGTGCGGATGTAGTGATCGCGGCCGCTGACGTGTCCGTTGGTCACGATGAGCTGCTCAATCTTTTCCGGAATGCTGCGCACTTCCTCGATTTCCTTGCCGAGGCGGGTGCGGGCGGCCACGCTGCGACGAATGGTGCCTATGCGCATGAGCACTTCCTGCACGAGAGGCTTCTTGAAGGCCGCGGCCATGGCGGCCTTCACGTCTTCCTCGGTCACGGTCGAGCCGGGTTCGTCCGCGCCCATGACCAGGCGGATGTGCGTGCGCAGATCGTCGGAGGTCTGGAGCGTTTCGCGGTTCATTTCCGCGCGCTGCATGTACTCGGCCATGAGGGCTTCGGCGCGGGGCACGCTGGAGGTGTTGGCGTAAAGCGACGCCATGTCCATGAGCTGCACCACATAGGGCTTGAGCTGCACCTCGGCAAAGGGCGCGGGCACCTGCCCCACAGCTATCTGCTCGGAAACGCGGCGGCTGACCTGATCTTCCAGGTCCGCGAGACGCCGTTCCACAAAGCCTTCCAGAGTGCCGTTGTCGTAGGCTTCCAGTGCGGCGGGATGCGCGCCTATGTTACCCAGCATGAATTCCGCGCGCAGCAGGCCCACTTCAAAGTCGGGCACGTCGCGCAGGCGGGAAAGAAACAGCGCCTGATTCACGTCGGCCAGAACGATGCCCACGTGCGTGCGGGTCTTGGGCAGCTTGGAAATGTCCAGTTCGCCGCCCACCTCGCACAGGGGCAGAAGGCCGCGGTACACAAGGCCGCGCGTGCCGTCCACGGTGACGGGCATGCCGTCCATGGCGCGCATGGCCAGCGGATTCTGCACGCCGATGACCGCGGCAATGCCGAGCTCGCGGGAGGTGATGGCCGCATGGCTGGTGTCGCCGCCCACGTTGGCGATGATGGCGGAGGCCACGCGCATGCCGGGCACCATGTCGGGATCGGTGCGTTCGGCGGCGAGAATGTCGCCGGGATGAATGCGATTCAGTTCCAGCGCGGAACGCAGGAAGCGCACCGTGCCCTGACCCGCGCCGCGGGACGCACCATTGCCGGAAAGAAGCACTTCGCCCTTGGCGGCGGCTTCGGGCAGCACTTCCTTGCGACGCATGAAAATGGTGTGCGGATGTTCGGCGAGTTCCGCGTTCCAGCGGGTTTCGGGGCGAGCCTGCACAAACCAGAGCCGCTGCTTGTCGTCAATGCAGAACTCCGTGTCCATGATGATGCCGCCATAAGCCTTGCTGATGGCCCGCACGCCCTGCGCCACTTCAATGGGCTGATTGTCGCCGAGAGCCCACTGATTCACCTCGGCCGCGGGCACGGATTCGATGTGGGTTCCGTCGTTGTCTTCGTTGTAAACCATGCGCACGGTCTTGCGGCCCATGAAGCGCAGCACCACGTCGGTGCCGTCGTCGCGCTGAAACACATAGAACTTGTCGGGCGTGACCATGCCGCCCACGATGGACTCGCCAAGGCCGTAGCTGGAGTCGATGCTCACCAGATCGTTGCGGGAGGTGCCCCGGCATCCGGTAGCGGTATCGGCGGAGAACGCCGTGCCGGCCACCACGGGACGGATCATGCGCATGATGCACACGGAAAGCGCGGTATTCTCAATGGCCCATTCCTTGCGCGCCGTTTCAGCGATGGAAGGATTGCCTTCCTTTTCCGCATGGGTCACGGCGTCGAGAATGGCCTCGCGCCGATAGGTCATGGAGCGCAGATTATACGCGGAAGCGCAGTCCCAGAGATAGGCTTCGGCCACGGCGTCCTCGCCGGTGATGTTCAGGAAGGTGTCCTGAAGGCCGGCAAACGCCTTCTTGCGGGAGTCCTCGCCGGCGGCCGACGAACGCACGGCCACGGGAAATTCCCCTTCTCCGGCCTCATCGCACATGTCGCGATAGGCGCGGCGCACGGCCTCATCCACCTCGGCGGGCAAAGTAATGGAAAGAATGGCGGCCTGCACCAGCATGGAACGACGACGAAGCTGGTCGATGTTCTCCTGAGATTCCGCAAAGCCGTGCACCACCTGATTGATGAAGTCGCGCAGGCAGGTGCTCGCGCTCTTGCCCGCGCCGCGTTCACGGATGTCGGCGGCGGCGCGACGCACGAAATTGCCGGAAAAACCGTGATCGGACGCCACGGCGGGAGAGGTCCAATCCACTTCGGCCATGGCCTTGTCCACCACGTCGTAGACAAGGGAGGCGTTCACGCGGCTTTCATCAAGAACCACATGGAAAGCCGTGGCGGGAATGGCGCGGAACTGCGGCGTGCGTATGCCCTCCACGCGACTGATGAGCGCGGTATTGTAGTTCTTGCCGCCCACCAGCATTTCCGCGGATTCGCCCATGCGGACAATGTCCGCGCCGGTCATAATAAAACGGGAACCTGTTTCGTTCATGGTATCCATGCTCATAAAGGCCTCTTTATGGTGTTTTCGGAAAAAGCGTTCCTCAGAAAACGAAGACTCGGACCCTACGCTTCCAGATGGGAAGCCACGAGACGTATCAATCGGCCAAGCTGATGGGTGAAGCCGGATTCGTTGTCATACCAGACCACGATTTTGAGCATGGTCTTGTTCATGACCGTGGTGAAGGAGGCGTCAATGGTGCCGCCGTGGGTGTCGCCCACATAGTCTATGGAAACCAGCGGCTCGTCGCAGTAGCCGAGGGCTTCGTAAAGCCAGGTTTCAGAAGCGTATTTAAGGGCGGCGTTTACTTCCTGCGCGGTGACTTCGGTCTTGAGTTCGCAGGTGAAGTCCACAAGGGACACGTCTGGCGTGGGCACGCGCAGGGCCCCGCCGTTGAGCAGCCCCTTGAGCTCGGGAATGACCAGCCCCACCGCGGCGGCGGCGCCCGTGGTGGTAGGAATGATGGAAAGACCGGCGGCGCGGCCGCGGCGCAGATCCTTCTGCGTGCCGTCGAGCAGTCGCTGGCTCATGGTATAGGAATGAATGGTGGTCATAAGACCGTGCAGGATGCCGAATTCGTTATGCAGAACCTTGACCGCGGGCGCAAGGCAGTTGGTAGTGCAGGAAGCGGCGGAAATGACGTCGTGCTTCGCGGGATCGTAGATATCCTGATTCACGCCCATGACGATGGTCGCGTCGGCATCGTTGCACGGCGCGGAGATAATGACCTTTTTTGCGCCGCAGCCCATGTGAAGAGCCAGCAGGTCGCGCTTTCTGAGCGTGCCGGAAGTATCCACCACGATATCGACGCCGTAATCGCCCCACTTCCATTCTCCCTTGTCGCAGCGGGTGATGGCGATTTCACGCCCGTCAATCTTCAGTCCGTTCTCCGTGGACTCCACTTTTCCGGGAAAACGGCCGTGCACGGAATCGTACTTGAGCAGATACGCCATTTCCTCGTTGCTGGCGCGATGGCCGTTGATGACGACCACTTCACACTGGGGGAAAAGGTGCATGACACGAAGCAGGTATCTGCCGATGCGCCCAAAGCCGTTGATGCCTATCCTGATCATGAGGGAATCCTTTTTTTGACGTCCGCAGGGCGACGCCGCGGATCTCCGACCTCCGAAGAATCCGTGCGAGGCGACCCGATGACGTAACATTACAGAAACCCCGTGACCACAGCGCGGCAGAATCATGGCAGTTGCGTGACAGTCTTTTCCCAAAGACGGGCCACGCGACAAAAAACGCCGGGAGCTCTGTCTCTCCCGGCGTTTTTTGTCGCGTGGCTGGACGTTCAGCGGCGATTCCAAGGCATGCGCGCAAGCAAAAGACCAAGGCCGCAGAAGCCCGTGACGCCGGCAAACACCAAGCCCGCGCCCACGAACGCGGAAAGCCAGAACATGGGATGCCAGACGTAACTGCCCAAAATCCCAAGAAGCACCAGCCCTCCGGCGCCGATCTGAATCTGGCGGAACAGCGGAAACGCCGCCTTTTCATGACGAACGGGCAGTCCCTCCTTCTGCCAGCCGGAAAGCCCGCCTTCCATCTGCCACGCCTGCGCGTCTCCGGCCAGACTCTTCAGCAGATCAGAAGATTTTTCCGTTCGATTCCCGGATCGGCAGAAAAAAATCACCGGCTTATCCGGCGCGTCGACGTCTTTCAGCGGGTACAGCTTCGCGATGGAAAGAGGCACCAGACGAGCCTCGGGAATAAAGTTTTCGGCGTACTCCGAACTTTCTCTGACATCAATAAGACGGGCTTCCCCGTTTTTCATCATTTCAAAAGCCTTGCGAGGAGAAATGGTAGGCAGCATGACAACTCCTTTTTCCTAAGAGATAGCGGAAAGCCTTTTGTCAGGCAATACTCGGGGAATTTTTCTTCACTGTTTTTCAGCAACCGACATATGACGACACAGACAACAATGCCTCTGTTTTTCTCTCTGTTAATTCTCTTTATTTAATCAAACATGATAATAATACCTCTATGGATGATTGACATTTCCATCCAACTTACCTACGTTTTCATCCGCTTTCCTCGCGAAAGCACATGATCCCGTAGAAACTGCCTGAACGCCGAAAGGCCGACTAGCAGCGGAGGGAGCTCTGGAGAATCCCGTTTGGGTGCCGAAGGTGCAAGGCGAAAGCCGAAACTCTCAGGCCAAAGGACAGAGCTTAGGATCGTGCCGCTCGACCATACCTGCCGCGTTATCCCTAAGCGTTTCTCTGGAGCAAATCTCATGGATTTGCTCTTTTTTTGTACCCTGAAACGGAGATCGCTTAGGCGGCCATCGCCCGCGTTCTCAAAGGAATGTTCCATGGAATTCATCAGTCAGATAGTCGACGCGGTCAACGGCGTGCTCTGGGGCTGGCTTCTGCTCTTCCTCCTCTGCGGCACGGGCATTTTCTACACAATCCGTCTGCGTTTCATTCAGCTGCGCAAGCTGCCTCACGCGTTCCGACGTCTCTTCAGCAACATTTCGCTGCGCGGAGAAAGCGCGGATCATACCGGCATGAGTTCCTTCCAGGCCCTGGCCACCGCCGTGGCCGCCCAGGTGGGAACGGGCAACATCGCGGGAGCGGCCACGGCCATCGCCGCCGGCGGCCCGGGCGCCATCTTCTGGATGTGGCTCAGCGCGTTCTTCGGCATGGCCACCAACTATTCCGAAGCCGTGCTGGCTCAGAAATACAAAACCACCAATGAGCGCGGCGAAACCGTCGGCGGCCCCGCCTACTACATCCGCGCGGCCTTCACGGGAACCTTCGGCAAGCTGCTTGCGGGCTTTTTCTCCGTGGCCATCATTCTCGCCCTTGGTTTCATGGGCAACATGGTGCAGTCCAATTCCATCGGCGCGGCCTTCAGCACGGCCTTCCATCTGCCTCCCATGCTTGTGGGCTGCGTCGTCGCCCTCATTTCCGCGGCCATTTTCCTCGGCGGAGCCAAACGCATCGCCTGGGTCATGGAAAAACTTGTGCCTCTCATGGCGCTGTTGTACGTCGGCGGCTGCCTCATCATCATCTTCGCCAACATCACCGCCCTGCCCGGCGCGTTCAAAACCATTTTCGTCATGGCCTTCGATCCCCAGTCCGCGGGCGGCGGCGCGCTCGGCATCACCGTGCGCGAAGCCATGCGTTACGGCGTGGCCCGCGGCCTCTTCTCCAACGAGGCCGGCATGGGTTCCACGCCTCACGCTCACGCGCTGGCCAAAGTCGCCCATCCCGACGATCAGGGCATGATGGCCATGATGGGCGTGTTCATCGATACCTTCGTGGTGCTCACCTGCACGGCTCTCGTCATCGTCATCACCGGCGTCTGGAACTGCGGCAGCACGGGAACGGAACTGGCGCAGATAGCCTTCGACACCGTATTCGGCGATCTCGGCAACATTTACATCGCCATCTGCCTGTTCTTTTTCGCCTTTTCTACCATCATCGGCTGGTACTTCTTCGGAGAGGCCAACGTCAAGGCCCTGTTCGGCGCAAAATACGTCAAGCTGTACGCCGCTATCGTGGTCGTGTTCATTGTGATCGGCTCCGGACTCAAGGTCACCCTCGTGTGGAATATGTCCGACATGTTCAACGGCCTCATGGTGCTGCCCAACCTCATCGGTCTGCTGGCCCTCAGCGGCGTGGTCGTGGCCATAGCGAAAAGCAAGAAAGACTGACCTTCGCGCCTGAAAACCAAAGCCCGGACCCCACCGCCCGGGCTTTTTCTCTACGCGCTCCCATGCGCGAAGAAGACGTCTCCTTGAAAAGGCGGTACATTAACCACCCATAATACGTTTATGTATCATCCAACGACATCTATAATTTATATAATATATTGATATTAAAATAAAAATATTTTGGCATCCTCTTTGCATAATAAAGGGCGAAACCACCTCTCACCCACCAAGGAGAGATTATCATGAAACTTCTTGCCCGCGCGCTTCACAGATTGGAAACATCCCTCAGATGACGATCTTTCTCAAAACAAAGCTTGCCGGCTACGCCATAAACACGGCACAATAGTCCCTTTTCAACGGGAACGCTTCTCCCGCGGAACTCCCCGACGCGAGCGGAAACGCTTCCCGTTACCCCCATCCTCCTCATCCAGTCCTCCGGACAAAGGGCGCGGCCCCCATCCTTTCGGATGAAGACCGCGCCCTTACTCATTCAATCAAAGCGGCTTCCGCCCGCAATGTCCGGCAGCTATTCCTGTTCCATAGCTTCCTTGAATCGCTTCTGCAGAGCCTGCATCTTGGCTTTTTTATCCGTCAGTTCGATCTGCCGTGCCTTTTCGGACTCCACCAGCTCGGCAGGCGCGCGCTTGACGAAGTTCTCGTTGGAGAGCTTGCCGTTCAACGCCGCAAGATCCTTGTCCACCTTGCCGATTTCCTTATCAAGACGGGCGAGTTCGGCCTGGAAGTCCACCGCGCCCGTGAGAAGCACGATGACCTCGCATCCCCGCACCACGTTGCTGGCCGACGCCTTGGGGGCATGGGCGTTCTTGTCGATGGTGAGACTTTCCAGTCTCGCCAGCTCAAAGAAGCCTCGATTCGCTTCCAGCAGCGCGGCTTGCTCGTCGCTCGCCGGACGAAGAACCACGGACAGCTTGTACGAAGGCTTGATGTTGAGTTCCGCGCGGATGGTGCGTATGGCGCTGATGGCTTCCTGAAGGAAAACCATCTCATCCGATTCGCGGCTCTTCACGCACTGCGGGCGGGCTTCGGGATAAAGCTGCGTGGCGATGTCCGTGCCTTCATGGCCGGGCAACGCGTTCCACACCTCGGCGGTGACAAAGGGAATCATGGGGTGCAGAAGCAGCAGGGTTTCACGCAGCACGGTATAGAGCACGTACTGCGCTTCTTCCTTGGCCGGACCTTCTTCCTTCATGTCGGCCTTGATGAGTTCGAGGTACCAGTCGCAGAACTCGTTCCACAGGAACTTGTACACGCACTGCGCCGCGTCGTTGAAACGATAGCTTTCCAGCGCGGCGTCCTCTTCCACCTTGATTTCCTCAAGACGGTTGAGAATCCACTTGTGGTGCAGTCCCTTGACCGCGCCGAGATCCACGGCCTTGGGTTCGCCCTGTTCTGGCAGATTCATGAGCGCGAAACGCGAGGCGTTCCACACCTTGTTCACGAAGTGCCGGTACCCCTCGATGCGCTCTTCGGACATGCGGATATCGCGGCCCATGGCGGCAAAGGCGGCCAGCGTGAAACGCAAGGAGTCCGCGCCGTACTTGCGGATCATGTCCTGAGGATTGATGCCGTTGCCCAGCGACTTGGACATCTTGCGGCCCTGCGCGTCGCGCACGAGGGCATGGATGTACACTTCGCGGAACGGCACTTCGCCCATGAAATGCTGCCCCATCATGATCATGCGCGCCACCCAGAAGAACAGGATGTCGAAGGCGGTGACGAGCACGGTGGTGGGATAATACTTCTTCAGCGTCTCGGTGTGTTCCGGCCAGCCCATGGTGGAGAAAGGCCACAGCGCGGAAGAGAACCAGGTATCCAGCACGTCGGGATCCTGTTCCAGTTTCGTGCCGCCGCACTTCGGGCAGACCGTGGGAGCTTCCTCCGCCACGATAAGTTCGCCGCAGTCGGCGCATGTCCACGCGGGGATGCGGTGGCCCCACCAGATCTGACGGCTGATGCACCAGTCGCGGATATTGTCCAGCCAGTTATAATAGGTCTTGGTCCAGCTTTCCGGATAAATCTTGATCTGATCCGGCACGGCGGCGCGGGCGGCGGGAGCCATCTTGCTGATGGCCACGAACCACTGATCGGAAACGTAGGGTTCGATCACGGTCTTGCAGCGGTAGCAGCAGCCCACGCTGTGGGAAAGCGGCTCTTCCTTGACGAGATGTCCGTTTTCGCGCAGCTCTTCCACAATGGCCTTGCGGCATTCCTCGCGGGACATGCCGGCGTAACGACCGCACACGTCGCTCATGCACATGTTGCCGTTGTCGTCGATGACCTGGATGAACTCCAGGTTGTGCGCGTGACCGAGCTTCCAGTCGTTGGGATCGTGACAGGGCGTGACCTTCAGACAACCGGTGCCGAATTCGCGATCCACATAGCGGTCGGCGATGAGCGGCACCTCGCGGTTGACCACGGGCACGATAAGTTTCTTGCCCACCAGTCCGGCGTAACGCTCGTCGTCGGGATGCACGCACACGGCGGAGTCGCCGAGGATGGTTTCGGGACGGGTGGTGGCGATGGTCACGGATCCGGAACCGTCGGCGAAGTCATAACGCACATGCCAGAGCGTGCCCTTGGAATCAATATGATCCACTTCGTCGTCGGCAAGCGCGGTATGGCAGCGCGGGCACCAGTTGACGATGTACTTGCCCTTGTAGATAAGCCCTTCGTTGTAGAGCTGCACGAACACCTTGCGCACGGCGCGCGCGAGATTGTCGTCCATGGTGAAGGCTTCGCGCGTCCAGTCCACGGAGGATCCGAGTTCCTTGATCTGCTCCAGAATCTGACCGCCGTACTGCTTCTTCCACTCCCAGACTCGCTGGATGAAGGCTTCGCGACCCACGTCGTGACGAGTCTTTCCTTCCTTGGCGAGCGCGCGCTCCACCACGTTCTGCGTGGCGATGCCCGCATGGTCGGTGCCGGGAATCCACAGCACGTTCTTGCCCTTCTGACGGGCATGACGGCAGAGAATGTCCTGAAGGGTCTGGTTCAGGGCGTGGCCGATGTGCAGAATGCCCGTGACGTTGGGCGGAGGAATGACGATGGAATAAGGGTCGCCGGGGGCGGACATGTCGGGCGTGAAGGTCTTGGCTTCTTCCCAATGCTTGCGCCAGTGAGCTTCCACTTCCTGCGGTTCATAGGCTTTGGACAGCATTTCAAGGCTCCAATGGTTAGAATATCCGCCGTTCCGTCAACGGGAATTTCTTCGGCGGAAAAGGCCGCGGACGACGTCGCCCTTGACGTCGAAAGTCCGCGACCGGGGCATGCCCGGCATGCCTCTCCGCCGTCCCTTCTCTTGCCGAACGGGCGGCTTGTGCGTATGCATTAAACACGGAGGGAAAACATGATCGCCATACTGTGGGACGCATCCCATATCTGGGGGTATCTGCTGCTGCACGCCGTTCGTTCGACGGGCATTCCCTTCCGCGTACTCAAAGGGTTAGACATAGCCCAGACCGGTCTGTCTGGCAAGATGCTCATCGTGCCCGGAGGTTCCGCGCGGCGCAAGGCCAACGCCCTCGGCGCGGCCGGCGCGCGGTCCGTGCGCCGCTTCGTCCGCGACGGCGGACGCTACCTCGGCTTCTGCGGCGGCGCGGGTCTGGCGCTGGCCGACGGTCTGGGACTCTGCCCCTGGAATCGCGACGGCATGACGGACAGACTCCAGCATCTCGTTTCCGGCCATCTCGTCTGCGACGTAGCCGCGGACAACGAACTCATACCTCCCGCGCTGGCCGGAAAAGCCGCGCTTCTGCCCGTGTGGTGGCCGGGAAGATTCAACGAACCGGACGAAAACAACGACGTGCAGGTGCTCGCCCGCTATCGCGCGCCGGGCCCCGACCTCTATGTGGCCGACATGCCTTTTTCTTCCATGCCCGCGGACATTCTTTCGGAATGGGACGCCATGTACGGCGTGACGCTGCGCCCCTCGCTGATCGACGGCCGCCCATGCGTGGTTTCGGGAAGTTTCGGCAAAGGAAGCTGGCTGCTGAGCTACAGCCATCTGGAAACGCCGACCGGCGCGTTCTCCGGTTCGGAAAACGCGGGAACCTGGTTGCTTCACCTTCTCCGACGCTGGTGCGGCGCGCCGTCGAACATGAGCGAGCTGCCCACGCTGGACTTCGACGCGCTGCCCACGCTCTGGGAAGACGCCGCCCTGCTGGAAGCCCGAACGTCGCTGAACGAACTGCTGGCGCTCGCCAAGGAACTCGGCCTGCTTTTCCCGCGCAACTCCTGGCTGCTCGGCTGGCGTTCCGGCGTGCCGGGAGCGCAGTTCAACAGCCTGAACGCCGCGCTCTCCACCGCGCTCAACCTGCCCCCGGACGACAGACGCCTCCGCCTCTGGAACGCGCGCCGAAACGACTTCAGGAACGCCTTTTCCCTGTTCTTCCAGGGAGCCCGAAGCTGGCTTCTCGCCAGACGCCTGGCCGACACTCTGGCCGACTCCGCGCCGGGCATGCTGCCGCGAGAGCTGCTCGTGGATCAGCGCAGGGCTCTTTTCGGCTCGCCCATGTTCGGAGGCGGACTCAGCGAACAGCTGCTGGACATGCTGGAAGAACTGGTCTGAACGCCCCTCCGCGTGCCGAGGCCTTGCCTGCCGACAATTTAAAACAACGATCCCGCCATGCCTTCCGGATCCGGAAAACGGGCGGGATGTTTCGGCGGGCGTCGACGCCGCCGTCATGAACGTCCTGTCGGAACGTCGGACGTCCGCGCCGGACGCCCCAAGAATTCCGGCCGGCGAGCCCCGGCGCGGGCCTACGATCGACTCCGACGCAGCGTAAACGCGGAAATCCCCACGCCGGCCGCTACGGCCGCCAGAGACGCCCAGAAAAGCACCTTCAGATCGCGCGCCAGCACATACCCCCACAAGCCGGTGTGCACGCCTCCTCTTCCGTCCACGAGCTGCACGGGAAAAAGCTCGGAACAAACCCACATGGTCAGAAGACCGCCCGCGCCGAGAAGAAATACCAGAAGTCCGGCGGCCAGCGCGATATGGCGGGCCGTCGCGCTCATGGAAGCCGGAGGAACGGCCATTTTTTCGTTGCGATCCTCCCCGGCGTTTTCCGCGGACTCTCCCGCTTCCGCGGTCGTCTCGGTCGGTTCCGCCTGATCGCGAAGCAGGTAGTCAAGACTCACGCCCAGCGTGTCGGCAAGCTCCACCAGGCGATCAAGGTCGGGGGCGGAAAGACCGGTTTCCCATTTCGTGACGGACTGCCGGGAAACGCCCATGCGCTGCGCGAGCTCTTCCTGCGAAAGCCCCAACGCCTTGCGCCTGGCCTGTATTTTTCCGTATAACTGGAGATCTTTCCTCATTGGCTTCCATGGGCTGACGACATTCCCGATCCCAATCGTCCCGACTCGGTCCGTTTCCGGTCGAACCGTCGCGCTCGCCGCGAGAGGCCCTTCCGTCCGAAATCGACCCCATCGCCGGACGCTCACGACCTTGATCCCCGGCGGGGACTTTGACGAAACTCAAAGACCGCCGCCCCGGGCCGCGACCTCGCGACGCTCGGTTGGGGGCGTCCGACCACGGATCCCTCGCGAACTATTTCGACATGCCGCGTCACACTAGAGACGCGGCCGGACGCGCGACGGTCGCGCGTCCGGTCACCTTATTCCTCTCGCCTACTTGAGGCGATCCATGGCCTTATCATAGAAAACGCACAGCGCGTCCATATCCTGCTTCTGCTGCAGCTGGAGCAGCTCGGGCTGAAGTTCCTGCATGACCTTCGCATACTTTTTAGGATCCTTCTGCGAAACTTCCTGGATGGTCTGAGCAAACTCGTTCGCCTTCTGCTGCGCTTCCTGCGCGCTGCATCCGGCTTCGGCAAGGGAAGCAAAACCAAGCATCAGGGCCAGCGCCGCGCAAGCAGCCAACATTTTCCTGTTCATAAGGAACTCCTATGGTTGTTATGGCGTATCGCCAGGTTGAACGGCAGGTCCGCTCTCGCGACCTGTCGATGGCGACGCTCCGAAACCGCGGAACGCCGGCCACCTTCCGCCTGTCCGGGGAAAAAACGCCCCATGTCGTCAGGCCGCCGTGTATGACGATCCACCTTTAACGCCATAGTCTGGCATACTCCACCAACCGGAAGTTTCCTTTGCGGCAACTAAAAGTTGCAATAGTATTATTTCAACGCATTACCATTAAATATTTTCCCTTGTCACGACCTTTCGGCAACCATAGGTTGCCGGAAACGACAGGTTGCGAAAAAAAATGACGCTCCCCGCTCCGGAAGCGAGAACCCCTGTTTGCGTCGAGTGACGCCTTTTTTCTTCTTCTCAGCTTGTCGTCTCCGCGCCACGCGGACGAACGAAAAAACGCCATCGCTTTCCGACGAGCCGACGAAGGCAAAACGTCGGCCCGCCTCGCCGAAAAAGAAAAAATACTCCATGTAACATATGCAACACATGGGCAAGAGAAAAAAACGACATACTCCTGACACGGACAGACAACCGGGATCCCGCGGGAACTTCCCGCCGCCGGCTTTTCTCCGCCCCATCGCAACACCGTCTCAGGAGGTCAACGTGATAAACACCATCGACACAGAAAAGTGCACCGGATGCGGCACTTGCTTCAAGACGTGCGGACTCGACGTGTTCAGACTCGACACCGACCAGCCGGTACTTTCCCCCTGCATGGCCAAATGCCCGGCGGGCATCGACATCCGCGGCTACAACGGACTCATGCAGATGGGCCGTATCGACGAGGCCGCCGAACGACTCAAGGAACGCAATCCCTTCCCCGCCATCACCGGACGCGTCTGTCCTCATCTGTGCGAAGGGGAATGCAGCCGCGGAGCCGTTGACGGCGCCGTCAACATCAACGGCATAGAACAGTATCTCGGCGATCGCACGCTCCACGCCATGCCCGAAAAACCCGCCATGCGTCACGTGCACCGCATCGCCGTGGTGGGTTCAGGTCCCGCCGGTCTCGCCTGCGCCTGGTATCTCGCCCGCGCCGGCTATCCCGTGCGCGTGTTCGAAGCCATGCCCGCGCCGGGCGGCATGCTGCGCTACGGCATTCCCGCCTACCGTCTGCCCGAAGACGTTCTCGACGCGCAGATTGAACAGCTCCAGGCCCTGGGCGTGGAATTTCAGTGCGGAACCCGCGTGGGCAAGGGCTGCGACTGCGACATGGAAGATCTGTACGCTCTCGGCTACAAGGCCGTGTTTCTCGCTCCCGGCGCGACGAACAGCCGCAAGCCCGGCATTCCCGGCGAAAACCTGCCCGGCGCGCTCTACGGCGTGGAATTTCTCCGCGCCGTGCGGCAGGGGCGTCAGGCGCGCCTTTCCGGCAACGTGGCCGTCATCGGCGGCGGAGCGGTGGCCATGGACGCCGCCATCACCGCCCGCAAGCTCGGCGCGACCCGGGTAGATCTGTACTGCCTCGAAAGCCGGGAAGAGATGCCCGCCTTCAAGCACGACATCGACGACGCCGTCAACGCCGGCGTGATCCTGCATCCCGGCTGGGGTCCCGCGTCCGTGGAAGGCGACGGCCGCGTGGAAAGCGTCGTTCTGCGCCGCTGCCTCTCGGTGTTCAACAAGGAAGGCCGCTTCGCGCCCGCTTTCGACGACGCGGAAACGCAACGCGTGGACGTTTCCGCCGTCATTTTCGCCATCGGACAAAGCTCCGACCTCACACCCTTCGAAGGCGTGGTGGACACGCAGCGCGGACGCATCGTGGCCGATCCCGAAACCTTCGGCACCTCCTACTGGAAAATTTTCGCCGCCGGCGACGCCGTGACCGGGCCCTCCACCGTGATTGCCGCCATCGTCGGCGGCCGGGAAGCCGCCATTTCCATCGACCGCCTCATGACGGGCGGCCATCTGCACAGCGACAGAAAAGAAAAAAGGCCGCTTGCGGAACATCTGCCTGGCGAAGGCGTCATGCTCTCCCCCCGCGTGGAACGGAAGGAAATCGCTACGGAAGGATTCGAAGAAAAAAGACTCGGTTTCGACGACGTAGACGCCCTTCACGAATCCATGCGCTGCCTCACCTGTGGCGCGAAAGCGCGCGTCAATTACCGGGACGACTGCATGACGTGCTTCTTCTGCGAACTGCGCTGTCCCGCCCACGCCATCGACGTTCACCCCTTCAAGGAAAGACTGCCGTTCACGCTGGAACGCAATTTCGGAGGTTTTTAATATGGCTGACCCCATTATCTACGCAACGGATGTCCTGGTCGTCGGCGGCGGCTTTTCCGGTTCCTGGGCCGCGCTCAGCGCGTCGGCCGCGGCGAAAGACGTGCTCATTGTGGACAAGGCCGCCCGCGACTGGCGCGGACTCGGCATGATGAGCGGCGGCGACATGATCGTCATGCAGCCGGAATTCAAGGTGGAAGACCTGCTGGATGAAATGGTCTATTATTACGACGGACTGTGCGATCAGCCCCTCGTGCGCAAAATTCTCGAACACTCCTACGACCGTTTCTGCGATCTGGAACGCTGGGGCCACATTTTCGCCCGCGACGAAAAGGGAAATCTGCGCGCCGTGGTGCAGCGCGGTCTCAAGTACATGCGCTATTACCTGTATCATCCCTACGGCAAGGGCGGCCCCCATACCTGCAACACCCTGTACGATCAGCTCGCCCTGCGCGGCGTGCGTCGCCTGTCCAATATCCAGATCGTGAAGCTCATCAAACGTTCCGGACGCGTGGTGGGCGCGGCGGGCTTCCACACCCGCAGCGGCCTGCCCTGCGTGATCAAGGCCGGCGCCGTCATTCTCTGCACCAACACGGGCGGCTTTAAAATGTCGTATCTCAGCAACACCTCCGCCGGCGAAGGCGCGCTGCTCGGCTACGAAGCCGGAGCCACGTTCCAGAACATGGAATTTCTCCAGAACTGGACCTGTCCCATGGCCTTCGCCTGGGAAGGACAGACCGGCATGCTGCCCTACGGAGCCCGTTTCGTGAACAGCAAGGGCGAAGACTTCATGAAGAAGTATTCCCCGCTTCGCGGCGCCAAGTCCGATCCGCATTACAACATCCGCGGCATGGTGCTTGAAACCCGCGCCGGCAACGGCCCCACCTACTTCGACACGAGCACCATGTCGGCCGAAGGCGTGGAAGTCATGACGCCCACCGGCGGATGGATGCTGCTCAACGCCGAAAAACTCAAGAAACTCGGCATCGATTTCTTCCATCAGAAGACGGAATGGATGCCCCAGTTCCAGTACATCTTCGGCGGCATGAAGACGGACCTCGACTGCCGCACCGGCGTGCCCGGCCTGTTCGCCGCCGGACGGGCCAGCAGCCTGCACACGGGCGTGTACATGGGCGGATGGGACACCTGCATGACCAGCACCACCGGCTGCTTCGCCGGAGAGGCCGCCGCCAACGAGGCCATGAACGTCGCCCATGACGACTTCGACGCCGCCGAAGCTCTGGAAGAAATCGCGCCCGTGACCTCCCTGATCGGCCGTCCGGGCATTCCGCCCAAGGACGTGGTGCGCTCCATTCAGGAGCTCATGGTGCCCGCCGACGTCTCCGTGCTCAAGACCGGCCAGGGCCTGAACCGCGCTCTGCATCAGCTCGACCGCATCCGCAACGAGTACATGCCGAACATGACGGCGCAGGATCCGCATTATCTCATGAAGCTCATGGAAGCTCGCGGCATGGCACTGGTGGCGGAAATGTATCTGCGCGCCTCGCTGGCCCGCAAGGAATCCCGCTGCGGGCACTTCCGCGAAGACTATCCTCTGCGCGCGGGCGCGCCGGAATGGATTCGTCTGAGCCGCGGCCGCGACGGCATGAACATCGACTTCGCGGCCGTTCCCTGCGGCTCGGAAGGATACCCCGTCACGCCCTACCGTTACTACATGGACGATTTCGACTATCCCGACCAGCCCCACTCCGACGCCTCGAACGTCGCGGGAGCGTAATCGACTCACCCCCTGAAGATTCCGGAAATTCCCGGAGAGGCGGAGCGAGCCTCCGCCCCTCCGGCCATCTCTAGCCATCATTGCCACTCGGAGGTGCATGATGAAGCTTCCTTCCCTCAGCGATCCCGTCTTCCGCCGGCAGGCGACCGGATGCCTCATTTCCCTGCTGGTTTACGGCGGCGCCATGCTTCTTCCCACGCCGGACGATCTCGGCCTTGCGGGCAAAAAATCCCTCGCCCTCATGATTTCGGCCATTATCATCTGGGTTTTCGACGCGCTTCCTCTCGCCATGTCTTGTACTCTTTTTCTCTTTCTGCAAGGCGTGCTGGGAACGGTCTCGCTGAACGACGCCCTGCATAACTTCGCCATTCCCCCGGTGTTTTTCTGCTTCGCCATGTTCTGCATCGTGGTGGCTTTCCAGAACTCCGGACTCACCCGACGCATCGTGCTCTGGACCAGCATGAAATCTCAGGGCAAACCCGGCAGACTGCTCTTCCTGCTCATGATGATGAGCGGCCTGCTCTCCACCATTCTGGCCGACGTGCCCGTGGTGGCCATGATGTTCCCCGTAGCGCTGTTCCTGCTGGAACAGAACGGCTGCGTGCCCGGCAAAAGCTCCTTCGGCAAAGCCGTCATGCTCGGCCTTCCGCTTGCCTGCCTCATCGGCGGCGTGGGCACGCCGGCGGGAAGCGGCACCAACATCCTCACCATGAACATGCTCGCCTCCACCGCCGGCGTTCAGATATCCTTCTTCCAGTGGTCGGCCATCGGTATGCCCATGGCTCTGCTGCTGGTTCCCGTCGCCTGGTGGGCCGTCATGAAGATCTATCCTCCGGAACTGACCAGCCTCGCGGGCATGGACAAGCTGTGCGCCGACTATGAGTGTCTCGGACCGCTCGGAAGAAAGGAAAAACTGTACATCGCCCTTCTGGCCTTCAACCTTCTGCTCTGGTGCACCACGGGCGTGCACGGCCTTTCCCTTCCGGCCGCCGCGGTGCTCGGAAGCGTCCTTTTCGCCCTGCCCGGCGTCTCCCTCATCAGCTGGGAACAGGACAAACACAAAATAGGCTGGGACATCCTCTTCCTCGTGGGCGCGGCGAACTCCCTCGGCGTCTCACTGTGGCAGAACGGCGCGGCCACCTGGATAGCCAACACCTTCCTCAGCGGCATGAGCGCGCTGCCGCTCGTGGCGGTCATCGCGCTGGTCTCTCTGTTCACCATTTTCATCCATCTGGTCATTCCCGTGAACACCCCCATCGTGGGCGTCATTCTTCCCCCGGTGGCGGCCATAGCCGCGGCCATGGGCATCAATCCCGCGCTGCTGGCTCTGCCCCTCGGCTTCAGCGTTTCCGCGGCCGTGCTGCTTCCCCTCGATTCGGTGTCGCTCGTCACCTATCAGGCCGGCTACTACAAGATGTCCGACATGTTCAAACCTGGTCTCATCATCTCCGCGGCGTGGGTTGTCATCACCGTGGCCGTCATGTACCTTATCGCCAGACCCCTCGGTCTGATGTAACGGCGTCGCCGTCCCCTCTCCCGGGGACGGCTCGTCTTCATCCCATGGGCATGGATTCATGCCGCAACGTCGAGGTCTTCTTCATGCCTGCCGTGCCAGAATCCGCCATTCTCACCGCCACCATTCCCGACGTCAACAACATGTGGGCGCAACTGCTTTTCCTCGCCTCCAAGGAAGAACACCGTAAAGGAACCTACCTCTACCTGTACGACGATCCGGAGCAGAGCTTCTACTATCTGGAAAAAGGACGCGTCACCATTCTGCACGGCGCGACCAACGGCCACGTTCAGAACATGCTCTACATGCAGCCAGGCGCGCTTCTCAACGTGGCACACGCGCTGGGAAGTGCCATGACCAGCTTTCTGGATTCCGGCTGTCAATTCTATTGTCTTACGGACGTCACGCTCTGGAAATTTCCCGGTTCGCTGCTTCACGATCAGGAGTTCATCCGCAGTCATCCCGCGTTCATCGAAAATCTCATGTCGTCTATCGGCCTGAAACTGTTGCTCATGCACAACACGCTTTCCAACTCCGGCACCGGAAACGCGATGACTAGGCTCTGCCGCTTCTGCCTGAACATGTCGCAGGCCAACGGCAACGCCCTGGAACTTTCCCCCGGCATTTCCCAGACCGAACTGGCCAACCTCCTCGGCGTGCACAGAGTCTCCCTGCTGCGCGTCATCCAAAAGCTGAAACGCGACGGCGTGCTGGAAGAACTGACCAAAGACAGCCTCATCATCAAAAAACCCGAAAAACTGCGCGAGCTGGCCATGCGGTGACGCGGAAAACGCAAAAAAAAAGACGGAGCCGAAGCCCCGTCTTTTCCAATCGCGCGATGTTTTGCGCTCATCACATATCTATACCCATCCAGGTCTTGGCCGCCCAGCCGATAAAGAACGAAACGGCCGCCACGCCGAAGCTGATGGAAAGCATTTCCACGAACTGCGGCCGGAAAGCCTCACGCCGCACCACGGAAACGAAAAAGGTAAACAGACAGATGATGCAGGCCGCGTTGAACAGACAGCAGACCAGCGCCGCATACGGCGAGGAAAACACCACATACGGCAGAAGCAGCAGCGTCACCGTGATCATGTAGGCTATGCCCGTGTACACGGCGGCCTTGAAAGGATGCTTTTCTTCAGGCTCGGCCTTCTTGGCGAGATATTCCGAGGCCGCCATGGAAAGCGTGGCCGACACGCCGGTGATAAAGCCCGCCAAACCCACCGTGGCGTTGTTGCCGAGCGCCAGCGTAAAACCCGCCAGCGCACCGGTAAGCTCCACCAGCGCGTCGTTGAGGCCCAGCACCATGCTGCCGATGTACTTCAACCGTTCCTCGTCCACCATTTCGGCGAGCCGGCGTTCATGGATTTCTTCCTCCTCCATGATGCCCTTGGCTTCAGGCACGTCCTCAATGAGGCCGGCGTATCTCTTTCCCGCGCCGTCTTCTCCGGACTCCAGCAGGTTGATGACAAAGGTAAGGCCGAAAATCCATCCCATCACGCAATAAAAAAAGACCTTGAGCCGTCTGGCTTCCGCCTTTTTTCCCGTATAGCGGCCCCAGACTTCGCAATGGCGGGCTTCGTCCGAAGCCATGCGGCGCAGCACTTCGCCGTTTTCGCCGCCCACGCGCCGGGACAGAATGGTATAAATTTCGCTGTCCGTTTTTTCATTGACCTGCATCTCTTCCAGCAGGCGAAGCGTCTCTTCTCTCATGGCTCCCCCTTCCGGCGCGTTCGCGCCCTCTCAGGCCGGTAATACGCCAAGCGACGATCTCTGGCAACCGAGGGACGCCCGCTCTTTCCGATCCAATGCGCTTTACAACGCCTCCGACGAAAGTCTCATGAACGTTTCCAGGTCGAAAAAGCTCTTGAGCTCAACGGGCCCTCGCCGTATAACAACGAGACGAACCCCCAACACAAGGAGAACGGACAATGGCTCTGGATCCCAAGCAGCACGCGGACTGGGAAATCGCTCAGGACGCGGAATCCCGCATGAAAGACATTTACCGGATCGGCAGAGAGCTGGGCCTTGAAGACAAGGAACTGCTTCCCTACGGGCACGTCATGGGCAAGGTGGATTATCAGTCCGTGCTTTCCCGTCTGGCCGACAGGCCCAACGGTAAATATGTCGACGTGACGGCCATCACCCCGACTCCTTTCGGGGAGGGCAAGTCCACCACCACCATCGGTCTCGTGCAAGGTCTGGCCCAGCGCGGCCAGCGCGTGTCCGCGGCCATCCGCCAGCCTTCCGGCGGCCCCACCATGGGCACCAAGGGCTCAGCGGCCGGCGGCGGCCTTTCCCAGTGCATTCCCCTCACGCAGTATTCTCTGGGCTTCACCGGCGACATCAACGCCGTAACCAACGCTCATAACCTGGCCATGGTCGCGCTCACCGCCCACATGCAGCACGAGCGCAACTACGACGACGAAAAACTGCTCCGCCTTTCCGGTCAGCCCCGCCTGAACATCGATCCCACCAACGTCCGCATGAACTGGGTCATCGACTTCTGCTGTCAGGCCCTGCGCAACGTGGTCATCGGCATGGGCGGCAAATCCGACGGGTTCATGATGTCGTCGCATTTTGACATTTCCGTGTCTTCCGAAGTCATGGCCATTCTTTCCGTGGCCCGCGACCTCAAGGACATGCGCGAACGTCTGGGCCGCATCATCGTCGCTTACGACCGCGCCGGCAAGCCCGTGACCACGGAAGATCTGCAGGTCGCCGGAGCCATGGCCGCATGGATGATCGACGCCATCAAGCCCAACCTCATCCAGACCATCGAAGGCCAGCCCGTGTTCGTGCACGCCGGTCCGTTCGCCAACATCGCCCTGGGCCAGAGTTCCGTCATCGCCGACAGGCTGGGCCTTAAACTTTCCGACTATCACGTCACCGAGTCCGGCTTCGGCGCGGACATCGGCTACGAAAAATTCTGGAACCTCAAATGCCACTACAGCGGCCTCGCCCCGGACGCGGCCGTGCTCGTGGCCACCGTGCGAGCCCTGAAAAGTCACGGCGGCGCGCCTGTTCCCCGCCCCGGACGCGCCCTGCCCGAGGAATACCGGCAGGAAAACGTCGGCTTCGTGGAAGCAGGCTGCTGCAACCTTCTGCATCACATCCGCACCATCAAGAAGTCCGGAACCTCGCCCGTGGTGTGCATTAACGCCTTCGTCACCGACACTCCCGCCGAAATCGCGCGCGTCCGCGAAATCTGCGAGGCTGAGGGCGCGCGCGTGGCCGTTTCCACGCACTGGGAACACGGCGGAGCCGGAGCTCTGGAACTGGCCGACGCCGTTATGGACGCCTGCAACGACAAATCCGACTTCCGTCCCCTGTATGACTGGAACGCCCCCTTCAAGGAACGCATCGACAAGATCGCCCGCGAAGTGTACGGCGCCGACGGCGTGGACTACTCGCCCGAAGCCGAATCCCGTCTCGCCGACATGCAAACCCGTCCCGACGCCGACGAACTCGGCGTGTGCATGGTGAAGACGCAGTACTCCCTTTCCGACAATCCCGACCTCAAGGGCGAGCCCACCGGCTGGCGTCTGAAGATCCGCGACGTTCTGCTCTACGGCGGCGCGGGACTCGTGGTGCCCGTTTCCGGCAAGATTTCGCTCATGCCCGGCACAGGATCCAACCCCGCCTTCCGCCGCGTGGACGTGGACACCGAAACCGGTCAGGTGCGCGGCATTTTCTGATAACTTTTCGCGGAGCTGCAAGCCCCTTCCGCATACCGAAAAGAACCCCGACAAGACGCAGCGTCTTGTCGGGGTTCTTTTTCATGGTCAAAAACAGCGGCCGTCCGTAAGTAGAAAACGCTTCGCGAAAAAGCTATGCCTGCCAGCCCCGCATGAAGAGCATGCCTGCCGAAACCGCCAGCATGCCCAGAACGAGCAGGCGGAAAAGACGGGGATCAATCCGGCGCAGAATGGGAATACTGATGAGCACGCCGATCACGGTGCAGGGCACGGCCCACATGGCGTTGTGCAGTATTTCCGGCGTATACAGACCGTTCTTCCACTGAAGAGCGACAAGAAAAATCATGGAAATCATGCCCATAGTGCTCAGCACGGAAAGCGTGACTTCCTTGCCCCAGCCCCGCATCACGGCATACATGGCCAGAATAGGTCCGCCCATGCTGGTGGAACTAAGCAGAATCCCGGACAGGATCCCCACAGGCACAATGGTCCACATCGGAATCGCGAACGTCAGATGCATGCGACCGGACACGGCCTGCCACGCAAGAAACAGCAGCAGGATGCATCCGCAGCCGATGAGCACGGCCTTGGCCGGCGCAATCTCAAGCAGAATCATCCCGAAAGGAACCCCGACGATACTGCTGACGCATGCCAGAATGAACTCCAGTTTCGGAAGATTCCGGTGGTAGAACACGGTAATGCTCGTCGTTATGCCCAGGCCGCCGATACAGCCGAGAATAATGGCGTCCTTCGGATCCATGACCAGCGTCATGAGGGGAACGGCAAACATGTTGCCGCCGAACGACGTCACGCCGTTGATAAACCCGGCCAGGAACCAAACGATATTAATATAGAGAAAAACAAGCATATCCGCGGCCCCTTCAGGAAGCGTCCTATTTTTCCCAAGTATTAGGCCACAACGCCGTTTGATGTAAAGGGCAAAAGGCTTCGCCGCGTCTTCTTTCCTGAAAAATCTGAACGCGCCTTTTCGCTCGACGCCGTCTCGGCTCGAATCGACGGGCGGAGACTCTCGCCTATTATTCACAAATTTGTATTTTTTATTTTCTTCTTTCTTTCCGGCTGAAGCATACTCTTGTCTTACGACGCCTCAATTGCGCTATTTTTCACACTATATTAGCCCTTTTATATTTTTCTTGCCATAATCGTTTTTTCGATGATATCAACAGAAATGTAAATTAGAGCATAGCATATTCGAACCGCGACCTTGCTTTTCACGTCGGTTTTGCCGCCGCGGAAAAGAAGACGAGGAGCCCGTCTCCGCCAGGAAAGAATTCCCTGAATCATGCTCTAAAAAACCTGAAAGGGGCGAGGAGTTTTCAATATGGAAGAGTTCTCACAATTCGTCAAAGTAGTGGACGGCTATGTCTGGGGACCGGTCATGATGGCCCTCATTCTCGGAACGGGCCTGTATCTCACCTTCGGTCTGCGCTTCCTTCCCTGGACTCGTCTCGGCGAAGGTTTCCGCCTCACGTGGAAAGGCCGCACTAAAAACACGTACGTACATGGAGAACTCTCTCCCTTTCAGGCTCTGATGACTGCTCTGGCCGCCACCGTGGGCGTGGGCAATATCGCCGGCGTGGCCACGGCCATATTCACCGGCGGCCCCGGCGCGCTGTTCTGGATGTGGTGCACCGCCATGGTCGGCATGGCCACCAAGTACGCGGAAACCGTGCTCGCGCAAAAATACCGCGAAGTCACGCCCGCCGGCCACGTGGTCGGCGGCCCCATGTATTACATTAAAAACGGACTAGGCAAAAAATGGGCCTGGCTGGGCACACTCTTCGCCCTCTTCGGCGGCATCTGCGGCTTCGGCATCGGCACCATGACGCAGTCCCATTCCATCGCCGACGCCCTTCCCGCCTCCGTCGGCATTCCCGCCGGCGTGTCCGCCGCAGTCATGTTCGTGCTCATCGCCGTGGTCATTCTCGGCGGCGTCTCCCGCATCGGCTCCGTATCCGGCAAGCTCGTGCCGTTCATGTCCATTATCTACATCGTCTGCTCCGTCATCGTCATCGCCATGAACATCGACAAGGTGCCCGGCGTCTTCGCCACCATCTTCCACGACGCCTTCACCGGCAGCGCGGCGGCCGGCGGCTTTGCGGGATCCACCGTCATGCTGGCGTTGCAAATGGGCGTAGCGCGAGGCATCTTCTCCAATGAGGCGGGCCTCGGTTCCGCGGCCATGGCGCACGCCACGGCCACCACGGAAGATCATGTGGCCATGGGTTATGTGGGCATGCTTGGACCCTTCATCGACACCATCATTATCTGCACCATGACGGGCCTGACCATCCTCTGCTCCGGCCTCTGGACCGCCGACGGCGCGCTTTCCGGCGCCCCCCTCACCGCGGCGGCCTTTGAATCCGCCCTGCCCGGCATAGGCTCAATCATGGTATCCGTGTGCCTCGCCATGTTCGCCTTCTCCACCATCCTCGGCTGGTGCGTGTATTCCGAACGCTGCTGGATCTATCTGCTGGGCGACAAGGCTCTCAAGCCCTTCCGCGTCATCTTCGTATGCGTAGTGCCCATCGGCGCGCTCATGTCCCTCGATCTCGTCTGGGACATCGCCGACGTGCTCAACGCGCTCATGGCCGTGCCCAACCTTATCGGCCTGCTTCTGCTCAGCCCGGTTCTGTTCAAGATTTCCCGCGAATACGATCGCTGATTTCCCCAACAGAGGCTCGTGAGGGGGAGGCGGCCCAGGCCGCCTTCCCCTCGTTTTTCCTCGCGCGCCCGTCGCATGGAAAAAACGTCTGGCGTCGCGTCGCGCTTCGCGGTAAAACCATACGCGTCGCCGCACCGCCGAACGGCCGCGGCAAAAGACTCCGCGCAAGGTTTCCGCCCATGCCACGCATTCTTCTTCACGTCTGCTGCGGCCCCTGTTCCCTCATGCCCATTGTCCATCTGCGCGATGAAGGATGGGAACCTACGGCCTTTTTCTTCAACCCGAACGTCCATCCCGCGGACGAATGGAAAAAACGCCGCGACGCCATGCGCGACGCGGCGGCTCGCCTGGACGTGCCGCTGCTGGAAGAGGGAGAGCCCGTCAATCCCGGACTATGGACGCGCGGTCTCGGCGGCGTCCTTCAGGAAGGAGAACGCTGTCGCTTCTGCTACCGCCCCCGCGTAGAACGAACGGCTCGGCTGGCCGCGGAACGTCACTTCGACGCCTTCACCACAAGCCTGCTCTATTCCCGCTACCAGCGACACGATGTCATCGCGGAAGAAGCGGAACGCGCGGCCGCCGCGTTCGGCGCGACGTTTCTCTATCGTGATTTCCGCCCGTGGGGGTGGGACGGCATCGCCATGTCCAAGGAACTCGGCCTCTATCGCCAAAAATGGTGCGGCTGCGTTCTGAGCATGAAGGAAGCCTTTCAACAGCGGAAAGAAGCGGAAAAACGCAAAGCCGAACAAAAAGCCGAAAGAACGGCTCGACTGGCCGTCGAAGCGGAAGAACGCCGGAAAAAAAAAGAAGCCATCGCCGCAAACCTCAACAAGCGAGCCAGAAAAGCGCGGGCCCGCGCACTGGCCGCCGAGACCGCGCCGTCCCTTTAAACGCCGAAAGCCCCGATTCCAGAGGACCGGGGCTTTTCCGCCATATCGCGCGTCGCGAAAATCGCGCGTCTAGCCGGCGATGTCTTCAGGGCCGAGCACGCGGATGCCTCGTTCCAACATCGCCTTCACCGCTTCTTCCGTACGATCGAAACGGAAAATGATCGTGGCTCTGGTGGATTCGCGCTGCGTGTAGGCGTACAGATATTCCACATTGATGCCGTGTTCGGAAAGCACGGCGAGAACACGGCCGAGCCCACCCGGCGTGTCGGCCACGTCCACGGCGACCACGGGCGTGGATCCCACGGTGAAACCGGCCCGGGCAAGGGCGACTCTCGCTTTTTCCGTGTCATCGGCCATGAGGCGAAGCACGCCGAAATCCGTGGTGTCCGAAAGAGACAACGCGCGGATATTGACGTTCGCTTCCTCCAGCACGCGGGTCACGTCGCCGAGCTGACCGGACTTGTTCTCCACAAAAACAGAAATCTGTTCAACCGTCATGGGCATTCCCGGCAGGGCTTACGCCTTTTTGTCTTCGTCGTCAGTCTTGGGCGCGTCTTTCTTGGGAGTGATGTCGATCTCATCCGGCTCAGACGCGGCCTGACGGAAATTGCGTATGGCGCGGCCGAGGCCGCCGCCGATTTCCGGCAGACGTTTCGCGCCGAATATCACCAGCACGAGCACAAGAATAATGAGAAGTTCCTGCATACCTATACCAAACATGGCAAACCTCCGAGGTCTTTCTCTCCAAGTTCGTTTATTCCTATACGGGAGGGAAAGGGCAAAGGTCAAGCATTGGCCGTCCTTTCTTCAACAAAAGGCGTTTTCCCGCGCTCCTTTTTCCCGATTGCCTGAATCGCCGTCTCGCCTTATAATGAAACAAGGAGCGAATACCATGGACACACCCCTTCTTCTTGCATTGCCCCGGCTCCACGCCGAATTTCTTCCCCCCGTCGAAGGATGCCGCACCCTGTGGCCGGGACTCCCGGCTCGACCGGAATCCGCCTGGCAGCCCTCCCTGCCGTGGTCTCCGGCCATGGCCGCCTCGTGCCTTGCCGACTACGAACGGGCCTGCCGCGACGGCGCCACTGGAACGCCCGTGCTGACGCTGGGCGCGGAACCCGCGCCTTCCGACCTTTCCGACGCGGAACGCCGGGCCCTGCGAGAGATGGCCGGACTGCCTTCCGAGGAGCCGGAACAGCCTCTGCGCCAAATCGCCCAGCAAGTGCTTCTGCTGACCTGGCTTCAGGAAAAGCAGGCCCTGGAAATGAACGCTCTTGAACGGAAAATCAGCGAATCGCGCCGCGCGCTCTCCGGTCTTCTCTCTGGTGTGACCCGCGCGGGATCTTCCCGCGCTCTGCCCGAAGAACGCGACCTGCCCGACTGGAGAAAAACGCTCGCCGCCGCGCTCGCCTTTCTGCCGGACATGCCGGATAACGCCGTTTTCGTCATCTCAAGTCCGACCATGACCGCCGCCCTGGCGGAAATTCGTCCTCTGGAAGAAAGGCGCGCCTCCTTCAAAGGTCGATTCGCGCGCTTCGAAACGTCGGAACTCGCCGCGCTCTGCGGACGCTCCCCTCGCGACAGGCTCAAACGCGGCCTGCCCGCCGATCAGTGGCAACGAACGCTCACCCTTTTTCTGCCGGACGAACTTGTCTGATACGCCATGTCACATCTTTCCGTTTCCGAACTCAGCGACTGGCTTTCCGAGACCTTTCACGGTCTGCCCGAAGGCGTCATTTTCGACTGCGACGGCGTCGTCATCGACTCCCGCGCGGCCAACATCGAATATTACAACTACCTGCGCGCCTACCTCGGCCTGCCCAAGCTCACCCGCGAACAGGAAGATTTCGCGCAGGCGGCCACGGCGCAGCAGGCCATGGACGCCATATTTCCCAAACCGCTCCAGCCGCTTCTGCGCGACGCGGCCAAACGCGTCTCCTACGTGCGCGACGTCATGCCGCACATAGGCTGCTATCCCGGCCTTCACGACGTGCTCGACTTCTGCCGCGCCTCCGGCGTGCGCCTCGCCATGAACACCAACCGCACCGACGGCATGGACACGCTCCTGGACAACTGCCGCCTGCGCGGCTACTTCGATCCCATCGTTCTGGCCAGCCACGTCTCCAGGCCGAAACCCGATCCGGAAGGCGCGCTGCTCATTCTCAAACAATGGAACTGCCCGCCGCAAAACGCCCTTTTCATCGGCGACAGCGTTTCCGACAAAGGCGCGGCGCAGGGAGCCTCCATTCCTTTCCTCAGTTTCCAAACCGACGGTCTCGCGCCGCAAAGTATCATGAATTTCCACGTGTTGCTTGAATCTCTGAAAGCGTGCGCCCTGTAACATTCTCCCGCTTTACAACAGAAAATTTATAGTTTACACAACGGAAATTCAATCGGCACGGCACAGCCTGCCAGGAGGAACCTTGACCCCTGAAGATCTGGAATACTTCCGTAATCTTCTTAACCAGATGCTCGTCGAGGCTCAGCGCAACGGCGATTCCACTCTGGAAGAAATGACGGACAACCATTCATCCTACGCCGATCCTTCCGACCGCGCCACCGCCGAGTCGGATCGTTCCTTTACGCTGC
>CALUUX010000058.1 GCA_944324085.1 uncultured Mailhella sp.
GTCTGTTCGCCTTTCCCCGCGACAAAAGCGACGCCCCATCGCCTCTGCGACTCCGTTTGTGCTTCATGCTCCCGCTCATCGCCGGGCAGGCTCTCATTCTTTTTCTTCTTTATTCGCCTCTTTCCCGTCTTTATGAAGCCGAAATGACGCATACGGGCCTCCAGCTTGCCCGTCAGATAACCTGGGATCTGGAACGTCTGGCAGGCATGGGGCTGCCGGTAAGCGGCATACACGGCATGGAAGACTGGATGATGCAGCGACAGACTCATGTATCCACCCTGGGCATGGCCGTGTTTGACGTCACGGGCAAACTGCACGCCGCGTCCAACGCGACACGTCTGCTCTCTGAAGAGGACTGGAAAAAACTTTCCGAAAACAACGCTCCCGTCAAGCTGGACATGCGTCACCCCGCGGATGGAACGCCCGTGGGCAGCGTGCAGGTCATCATGAATCCCCTGACGGCGCGCGAAAATCTGCGCTCCGTTATGCTGGACAATCTCACCATGACGGTGGTGGCGGCCCTTTTCCTCTCCGAGCTGCTCTTTCTTCTGCTCATGAGCGGAAACGGCGCGGCCGCCATGTCCCGATCGCCAGAGTTCATGCGCCCCATCATTTTCGCCTGTCTTTTCGCCACGGAAATGTCCATGTCCTACGTCCCCATCCGCATCGGCGAACTGGGACTTGACCTCTTCGGACTTCCCCCCGACGTAGTTTCCGGACTTCCCGTCTCCTGTGAACTTTTCATGGCAGGACTGGCCATGTTCGCGGGAGGATTCTGGAGTCAGAAAGCGGGCTGGAAACCCATGCTGCTTTCAGGCCTTCTGCTGGCGTGCCTCGGCTCCTGCGCGAGCTGGCTCTCCCCTTCGGCCCTGCCGTTCATTATGGCTCGCGGAATGTCCGGCCTCGGTTACGGCTTCATCAATCTCGCCGCCCAAGTTTTCGTCATCGCTCACTCGTCCGAAGACAATAGAGCCAGAAACCTGGCCTTCATGTTCGCGGGGCTCTACGCCGGCACGCTGTGCGGCAGTACCATGGGAGGACTCATCGCCGACAGACTGGGCTATCACGCCGTGTTTCCCGCGTCCGCCATCATGCTCGCGATCGCCGTCGCCGTTCTTTTCCGACTGCTGCCCCGAGAGCCATGGCAAAACGAAGAGGCTACCTCCTCCCGGCTCACGCTGCGCGAAACGTTGTCCTTTCTTTCCGACAGACGCATGGGCGCGCTATTGCTTTTCTTCATCATACCCAACGCCCTCATCACGGTATGCCTGTTCCAGTTCTTCATGCCGCTTTCGCTGAGTCAGGCGGGCACTTCACCGGCGACCATAGGTCGAGTCTTCCTGCTTTACTGCGTCATCGTCATGTTTGCGGGCCCCGTTTTCGGTTCCCTTCTGGATAAGGCGAAACGCATGGAACGCCCCCTCTTCTTCTCCATGGTCATCGTTTCTCTCAGCGTCATCGCCCTTGTCGCCTTTGACGGCATTGCCGCGGCCGTGCTCAGCGTATCGCTTTTGGCCGTCAACACGGCCATTGCCGCCAACGGACAAGGCCCGTACGCGCTGTCTCTCCCCGCGGCCCAGACCTTCGGACGAGCCCGCACCATGGGCTTCTACAACGTCGCCATGCGCGTAGGTCAGGTGCTCGGACCGCTGAGTCTGGGCATCATGATGTCCGTATGGAACGCCCGCGCCGGCCTTACCGTTCTCGCCGTCTTTACCGGCTGCTGCGCGCTCCTTTTCGCCGCGTTCAGCTTCACGAGCGTTCATCGTTCACAGGAATCCTGATGCCTCGTCTTATCGTAAGCATTGACGCTCTGCGTCACAATCTCGCCCTGTTGCAGGAACGTTGCCGCCGCGTCGGCGCGGAATGCATGTTTGTCTTCAAGGAAGCCCCTCTTCATGCCGCGCTCGTCGCCGACGTGATGAAGAAATCCACCGTGCGCAGACTGGGCCTTGTGGCTTGGCCTCACGCGGAACTGCCCTCAATCCCCGGCGTGGAACTTCACCACGTCTACGCGCCTTCGCCGCTTCTGGCGTCCAAAGTCGCCGCCTGCGACTGCGCGTACGTCAACGCTCGCTTCACGCTTCAAGCCCTCGCCCTCGCCTGCGGCGAAAAAAAACCGGAGCTTCGTCTCTGTCTTGAAGTCGGAGACGACAGAGACGGCATTCTTCCGGAAGAACTTCCCGAACTGTGCGCAATCACTCGCAACCTCGGCTTTTCCCTTCGGGGACTGGAAATAAACTTCGCCTGCCTGAGCACCGAAGCCCCGACAACGGAAAAACTGCTCTTCGCCGACAGCGTGCTGCGAAAGGTCAGGAAATTCTGCCTGCCGACGGCCGATATTTCCGCCGGCGGAACCGACGTGCTGGAACTGACTGAGCGCGAGTCTCTCCCCTCGACCGTCAGAGAAATCCGCTGCGGAACGGGCGTCACTCTTGGCCGGTATCCTCTTTCTGGACGGATCATCCCCGACGCCAGGCAGGACGCCTTCCGACTGGAAGCGCAGATTCTGGAATGTCGCGTCAAAAAAACACGCCGGCTGGCCCTTTTTGATGTCGGCACGTTTCACACCGCTCCGGAAAAACTCCTTTCCCCGCTTCCGGGAATGCGTTTTGCCGGAGCTTCATCCGCCTACGCCTCCTTTGACGTAACCGACTGCCCGGAAACGCTGCGCGAAGGCATGACGCTTTCTTTCTCCCTGGATTATCACGCGTTGTCCAGGGCTCTTTCCTCGCAAGCTCTGCCTGTCGTCAGGGAGGACGCATGAACGCTATTTCTTTTCGCTCCGCGACGTCGGGGGACTTGGACGATCTTATCCGCCTTGAAAAGGCGGTGGAACGAACGCTTCCCCGTCGGGACATCTTCGCCACCGACGAAAAGTCCTTCTATGCGCCCATCGTTCGCGGCGCGGGACATATTCTTCTCGCCTTTGACGCGGAACGCCGTCTTGCCGGAGCCAGCGTCATACGCTATCCGTCTCCGGAGGATCCCGAAAATCTCGGACGTTCCGTCTCTCTGCCGGCGGAAAGACTCCTCGCCGTCAGGCATCTGGAATCCGTCTTCGTTCGCCCCGACATGCAGGGAAAACGTCTGGCTGAACGCCTCGTGCGGGAGAACATGCGCCTGACGGCCGGATCGGGCCGAACCATTTCCATGGCTACGGTATGGCCCGGCAACGCCGCCAGTCTGAAACTGCACCTGAGACTCGGCCTCTTCATCCGTGCCTTCGCCTTCAAGTACGGCGGCAAGCCGCGTTTCATTCTCATGAATGAAGGACGACCCGACAACGAAGCGACCCCCATTCTTGTCGACGCCATGGACCTGGAACGACACCGCGCCCTTCTGAACTCCTCCATGCTCGGCGTGGTCGTTCATCCCGCGGCGAAGACCTTTCTGATCGAATATCGACCGCTCCTCCCCGCATGAAAAAGCCCCCGCGCCGCTCTGACGCCGGGGCCTCTCATAGCGTTGCGACGCCCGCGGGATTCTCGCGTTCCGTCGCCCGTACTTTTTCTCTCTCGTGACACTACTGCGCCGCGCGACGGAAACAGAGCATGGTGATGTCGTCCGACTGCGGAGCCGAGCCGCGATGTTTCTTGACTTCCTGCATGACGCCGTGCAGCACCTCGTCGGGAGACGCGCCGCGCAGTTTGTCCAGCGTTTCGGCTATGCGGTTCTCGCCGAAGAGCTCCAGCTTTTCGTTCATGGCCTCTGACACGCCGTCGGTATAAAGCAGGCAGTATTCTCCGGGTGCAAGCGAGGCGCGACAGGCTTCATAGTCAACGCCCTGCATGGCTCCCACCAGCGGACCGCTGGTTTCCGTCAACGCGCGAACCGGAACCTTGGGATCCGGACTGACGATGAAGGGCGGACAATGCGCGCCGCTGGCGTAGTCGAGCCTTCCTGTCTCCGGATCAAAAAGCCCGATGAACAAGGTGACGAACATGCAGGTCGGGTTGTTCTCCGCAAGACGCTCATTGATGCGGAGCATGGCCTCCGGACAGGAAAGTCCCTCGGCCAAGGCGTAACGAACCAGCGTGACCGTCATGGACATGAACAGCGCGGCGGAAACCCCTTTGTCGGACACGTCGCCGATAACCACGGCCTGACGACCGTCCGGAGCCGTGAAAAAATCATACAGGTCGCCGCCCACTTCCTTGGCCGGTTCCAGAAAAGCCGCCGCCGCGTAGCCGAGACTTTTCGGTGCGCCATCCGGCGGCGGAAGAATTCCCATCTGAATATCCCGCGCGGCGTTCAGCTCGCCCTGCATGCGCTGACGCACGGCCAGCGTGTCCACCAGGCGGCGTATGTTCTCATCCAGGGCCTTCACCATGTGCGCAAAGGCTCCCGCAAGCTGCCCCACCTCGTCCTTCCGATCCACGGGCAGATCGTCGACAATGTCATCGGCAAAACCCACGCCGCGCTCGGAACTAAAGTCCTCGCGCGCTATTTCCCGCGCTCTGACCGTCAAAAGCCGGAGCGGCGCGATAATGCGCATGGTGAGCACCAGCATGATGAGAAGACTCGCCCCGAGAAGCGCGGCCGCCACGGCAAAAAGATGGCGCGCCAGCTGTTCCGCAGGAGCGGTGATGGAACTCATGGGAATGGACGCCGCCACATACCAGTCCATGGCTTTGAAATACGCCAGCCGGTACAATACAGGATTCTCTCCCCCTTCGGTGCTGCCTTCAAGAGCCTCTCCTTTGCGCACGCGTTCCAATACGTCGGCGGGAAGCGACGACAACGACATGTGCGTTCCCTTGCCCGCGAGCACGCGACCGTCGGAAGAAACCACGGAAATGGACGCTCCCCGGCTCAGCTCCAGACTGTCCAGTCGTTCCTGAATCCCAAGAACCATGCGGCGTTCAAGCTGAGCGCGACTCTCTTCGGCGTCCGCCACGGGAGCCGCCAGCACCAGCGTTCCCCGATTTTTCACTGGCATAAAGCAGACCAGCACGGGCAACTCCTGCCCGGAGCCGCCCGGCACGCGCACTACGGCGAACTGCCCGTCAGACAGCGACTCACGAGGCTCCAGCATGGATCTCATGGACTGCCCCTTGAAATCCTGTCTTCCGTCCTCCATGAGCAGATCCGTCGTCTTTCCCGAAAGGACGGCTCTGCCTTCCACATCGTAAAAGGCGAGATGCAAGCCTTCGGCGTCCAGCACTTTTTTCCAGCGTTCCAGACTGAACCTGGCCTGCGCGTCACGTTCCAGAAGCAGCATATCGCGCATCATGGTGGCGTACTGCCGAAGATCGCGTTTGGACTGAAGCACCGATTCCACTTCCGAGGTCAGCAGATTCAGATATCTGACGCTCAGACTGTCTTCCACCAGCATGACGGTGTTGACGAAAGCCTCCCGCTCCCGCTCCATGCCGCTCTCCAGCAGTCTGGCTCTGCTGAACAGAATGATGGGAACCGCGGCAAGGCTGATGGCGAATCCCACAAGCAGAAACAGCTTGCTCCGCAGAGAAAAATTCATGCCCGCTCCTCCGCCATGCGCTGCAATTTCTTGCGCAGCCCCTCGCGGGTGATTCCCAGAAGCTCCGCGGCCTTCACCTTTCTCCCCCCCGCCTGCTCCAACGCCCGGCGAATGAGCATAGCTTCAGCCTGCTGCAAATTGAGCGGAAGCGTATCAAGATGACGATGCAGATCTTCTTCCCGCCGACACAGATATTCCCGTCCGGCTTCCGAATTCAGGATCCGGGAAGAAAGATGTTCCAACTCCACGACATTGCCGGGGGTAAGCGCGGCGGCGCGTTTCATTTCATTATTCAATTCGCGAACGTTGCCCGGCCACGAATAGCGCAGCAGAAGCCCCTGCACCGCCGCGGAAAGAGAAAGCCTTTCCCGTCCCATTTCCGCGCAGTACCGCTCAAGAAAAGACTGCGCCAGCAGAAGAATGTCGTCGCCGCGTTGGCAAAGCGGAGGCAGACGCAGCTCCACCACATTGACGCGATAGAAAAGGTCTTCGCGGAAACGCCCCGCCTTGACCGCCTCCTCAAGGTTCACGTTGGTGGCGGAAATGAGCAGAATGTCCACCGGAACGGGATGCGCGCTGCCCACGCGCACCACTTCCCGCTGTTCCAGCACGCGCAGCAGCTTGGCCTGATTGGCGAGACTCATTTCCGCCAGTTCGTCCAGAAAAAGCGTGCCTCCGCTCGCTTCTTCCACAAGGCCCTTGCGGGAGGTCACGCCCGTGGCCACGCCTTTTTCAATGCCGAACATCGCGCTCTCGAACAACGTATCCGGTATGGCCGTGCAGTTCACCGCGATGAACGGCCCGCGACTGCGCGGCGACTGGTGATGCAAAAAGCGGGCCAGCACTTCCTTGCCGGTGCCCGTGGGGCCGAGTATGAGCGTATTGATGGGCCTCCTCGCTATGGACCGGGCAAGCTCGAAAACCCGGCGCATGGGTTCGCTCTGACCTATGATGCCATTCCCCGGCGTATAGAGAGCCTCCACGCTTTTCTGCAATTCGTCATTTTTCTGCACCAGCACGCGATGCAAGGCCTCAAGTTCGGCATTTTTTGTGCGAAGCTGCTGAATAAGCTGAGAATTCTGAAACTCTCGAGCCTCAACGCGCACCAGCATCATGCCAAAGGCCTCCGCAAGACGCACCAGTTCGTCCGGACCGGCGCCGGTCCGGGTAAGATCAAAAAGCCTGTCCGTGTCGGCATGCTTTCCCAGAGCCAGCGCGCCGCAAAGATCCGTCAGCAACGGCAGCAGACTGTCCGTCTCGTTACGTTCCACCGTCACACTCTCCTTATTTTCTTTCCAGACTCTGCACCCAGCGCAGCACTTCCGCCACAGGACCTATGAGATCCTGAGGAATGTAGGCGTTCTCCGTGCCGTCGCGATACAAGGCTCGGGCCAGCGGAACGTTGCGCATGATGGGAATGCCTTCCTGCTTGGCGACTTCCATCATGCGCTGGGCCAGAAGGCCTTCTCCCTTGGCCAGCACCAGAGGCAGAGGGGTTCTTCCTTTTTCATAATCAAGCGCCACGGCGTAATGAGTGGGATTGGTCACGAGCACCTTCGCTTTTCTTACGTTATCCAGAGAATTCTGCGCGAGCATTTCCTTATGCAGTTGCTTGCGCTTGCTTTTGATATGCGGATCGCCTTCGCTTTCCTTGTACTCGCGCTTTACCTCGTCCTTGCTCATCATGTGGTTCTGATTGTACTTATATCGCTGATACAGATAATCCAGAGCGGCAATGACGCAGAACGCGCCCGCGGCCGTAATCACCAGATCGTTGACCGCCGCTCCTATGACGGACCACATGGATCCCACGCCGCTTCGCGGCACGCTGAAGAGCATGGGAAGATATTTTCTGAGTATGAAAAACACCACGCCGCCAAGCACGCCCACCTTAATAAGATTCTTGGCAAGCTCAAACAGGTTTTTCATGGAAAAAACTTTCTGAAACCATTTTTTTGGATCCAGATTTTCCAGTTTCGGCATGGCCGCCTTAAAGGCGAAAAGAACTCCCGTCTGCGCAAGCGTTCCCAGAAAGGCCACTCCCATGACCAGCCCCACCACGGGAGCCACCAGCATTATCGAGGAATCAATGACAAGAGGCGCGACTTTGGCCATGGCCTCGTCAAACGGCAACGTCATGAATTCCATGGGCAGGAGCACCATGTCGCGAAGAAGAGAAAAAACATTCTCGGCGTTGGCCGCAAGATACACCCCCACCGCCAGCGTCGTAAGCGCGGGCGCGATATCCTGACTCCGGCACACATCGCCCTTTTCCCGGGCTTCGCGCAATCGTTTCGGTGTCGGTTGTTCCGTCTTTTCATCACTCATGGCATGAGCACCCGCAAATAACGCAAATCGGATCCGAACGAATCAAACATGCTCACCGCTCCGGTCATGAGCATGCTGAAATAAAAAATAAGCAGAAGCGAGGCCAGGCCGCTTTTAACGGGCATGGCCAGCACGTACACGTTGAGCTGAGACGCGAAACGATTGATGAGTCCGAGAGAAATATCGGTAAGCAGACAGGCCACCACCACGGGGCCGGAAAGCAGCATCATGTCCAGAGCAAGGTCGCTCACTTTTTCGGCAAAGAACAACGGCAGCGACGGCTTCTCGAAAAACGCGGACGGCAACACGGAAGTCACCGGCCAGCACTCATAACTGGCGTACACCGCGCCGAGAAACGTCAGAAACGCGCCCGTGGAAAAAAACACATAGACCGCGCTCTGAAAAAAGAAAGACCCCGTGGGCGACGTCTGCTCGCCGGCCAGCGGATCTGTTTCCGTGGCCTGTCCCGCGCCGCGCTGGTTGTCGATGAAAAATCCCGCGCACTGAAGGGTCCAGAACATCATACCAGCCAGAAATCCCAGCAACATGCCGAGAAACACCTCTTTGGCGACAAGCACGCCCAGATGAAGGCCCGACGCGAGAGACAAACCTTCCCACGCCGGAAGCTGACCGAGAAGCATGGGATGAAGCACCAGATAACAGGCCAGCACAATGGTGAAACGAAGCTGGCCCGTCACCAGCGTTCCGCCCATGAACGGCGCCGTCTGCACCAACATGAACAGACGCGGCGTTCCCAGAAGAAACGCCAGCAGGTGCTCCTGCGGCGAAAATCCCCAGAACAGACCGGTATCCACCTTGACTCCTCGCCCCCAGGCGCGCTCTTATCGCGCTTCGACGTCGCGCGACCGAATTCTCCAGCGCGTCTTTTCTCGTCCCGACGCGAACCGACGCCGCGTCGCGCTCACCGCCCGTCGCCAGATTACGGCAACGCGGACCGTTTCTCCCGACAAGGGCAGGCTTGCGCCGCTCCCCGCCTTTTCATGCCGCCCGTCTTACAGCAGGTAAAAACGGGTAAAAATCTCATCCGCGTAGCGCAGTATTTCTCCCGACATCCATCCCCCCAGAAGGAACAAGCTCACGACCACGGCAATGAGCTTCACGCCGAAAGTAAGCGTCTGCTCCTGAAGCTGCGTCACCGCCTGCACCAGGCTGAGAACTATGCCGATGACGGACGCGATGACAATGGGCGGCAGAGAAATCACAAGCACCAGATACAGAGCCTGAGAGGCATAATCCATAGCAATGCTGTTCATGCCCTCTCCTATATTCTGATGCGGCTGACGGGCTGCACCGATATTTCCGGCGTGACTTCCTGATACGCCATGACGGGCAGCTCATAATACTTGCTCTCAATAAGTCTGCGCACATAGCGCCGTATATCCATAGACGCCATGAGCACGGGCTTCTGCGTGCTGCCTTTAAACTTGCCCGCCGCCTCTCCGACAGCCTTGACGATGCGCTGCGAAGTGTCGGGATCAAGAGAAAGAAATGCGCCGGCCGACGTCTGCCGTATGGCCTTGCGTATGGTTTCCTCCAGAGAAGGATCCATAAGTATGGCGGGAAGCATGTTCTGCCCGCGGGAATACATATAACTTATCTGCCTCTTGAGCGCGCTGCGCACGTATTCCGTGAGCATGACGACGTCCTTTTCCTTGGGACTCCACTCAATAAGGGCTTCCAGAATGCTGCGCAGATCCCGTATGGATATCTGCTCCTGCACCAGTCGCTGGAAGATTTCAGCAATGCGCTGCACCGGCAGAAGGCGAGTCACCTCACGCACAAGGTCCGGGGCTCGTTCTTCCATCCTGTCCAGCAGATACTTGCTCTCCTGCATGCCAAGGAAGCTCGACGCGTGCCGGGAAAGCAGCAGAGAAAGATGATAGGCCAGAATACGGGCGTGAGGCATGCAGGTTATGCCGGCCTGCTCCAGACGGGGCATGTCAGACACGGACACCCATAAGGGATCCACGTCCGGCAGGAAAGGTTCGCCTTCACGGCACGCCACGCCCAGAAGATCCAGATTGACCTTTTTCTCCCGCACAATGACCATGTCCTTTTCCAGTCGACCGCGGGCCATGGGAATTTCATTGAGATTCAGCACATAGCCGAGAGACGGCAGCGAGGGATTGGGACGAATGTTGATGCCGGGGAAGGGAACGCCGAGATCAAAATACAGGGCGCGGCGAAGACTGGAGAGTTCGGCGTTCAGGGAATCGTAATCCATGGATTCCCCGATATCCGGCGCGATATCCAGAATGATGGGCACGGTGGGCGAAAAATCGTCCTGCGGACCGGCCGCGGATCGGGGCCTTTTTTTCTCCGTCGCGGGCGCGAGCGAACGGGCAAGCTCCGCCTTGCCGTCCGTCTTTTCCGGAGCCGACGCAAGACGTTCCAGCACATAGCCGAAACCGCCCACGGCAAACGCCAGCGTGAAAAGCTGCGGTTTGGGAAAGCCTGGAATAAGCGCAAAAAGGAAAATCAGCGCGCCGGCCATCTGCAACGCCTTAGGCTGACTGAAAAACTGCTGCCCCACCTGCGCGCCGACGTTATCGCCGCTGTCGCCGGAGCGGGTGATGAGTATGCCCGCGGAAATGGACACCAGAAGCGAAGGAATCTGCGAAACCAGACCGTCGCCGATGGTAAGAATGCCGTAGGTATGCATGGCCTCGGCCGCGGTCATGCCGTGCTGCGTGATGCCTATGATGGTTCCGCCCACAATATTGACGAGGGCAATGATCATGCCGGCGATGCTGTCGCCCTTGACGAACTTCATGGCGCCGTCCATGGCGCCGTACATCTGGCTTTCGAGCTGCACGCGGTTACGCCGTATCTGCGCCTCTTCCATATCTATGACGCCCGCGCGCATATCGGCGTCGATGGACATCTGTTTGCCCGGCATGGCGTCCAGCGTAAAACGCGCGCCCACTTCGGCCACGCGTTCCGCGCCCTTGGCGATGACGAGAAACTGTACAATGGTAAGAATAATGAACACCACCGCGCCCACGACGAAATTCCCGCCCAGCGCGAAGTCGCCAAACGTGAAGATAATCTCGCCGGCGTCGGCCTGAAGCAGAATAAGACGCGTCGTCGTAATGTTCAGGCCCACGCGAAACAGCGTGGTAAACAGCAGCATGGTGGGAAAGGAAGAAAAATCCAGCGCCGTCTTCACATACATGGACATCATGAGCATGAGAAACGACAGCGTCATGTTCACGCCGATCAACGTATCCACGAGGGGCGTGGGAAGCGGCACAATCATGAGCGCCACCACCACGACCAGCAACATGACCATGGCAATGTCGTTGTGACGGGTCATCAGTCTGACCCCGATAGAGGCCTTTTCCATCACGCTCATGCGTTCTTTCCTCCGCCGACGAGAAACAGATATTCGTCAAGAGCCGCGCGGGCCTCTTCCTTGCGCCCTTCCAGCCAGAGTGCCTGCGCCTTCATCAGATAAAGCGCGGTCCGTCGGGAAGAAAGCGGCCCTCCGCTCATGGCTCCACGCAGATATTCCAGAGCCTTAGCCCCGTTTCCCGCGCTGATGGCCACGGCCGCCGCGCCGGCGAGCGCCAGGCGGTCGGGATGACTCTGAGGGGCGAGAGCCTCCAGCGCGGCATAGATGCGCTCCGCTCGCTCCCGCTGCCCCATGCGCAGCATCATATAGGCCAGCACATGAAGCGTCCGACGCTGGTTCTCCTTCAGCTTCGCCACGTCAACCTCCTATCATGAGGCCGAGATAGGCCTGAAGAAGCTGACCGTTCTGAAGAAGCGGCTTCAACTCGCGCGTCAGCATATCCTGAACGGCCGGATCGTCACAGCCTTCAAGATCGGTCACGCAGGACTCAAGCGTTTCGGAAAAGACTTCGGGACTGAGCATGGAACCGTCCCCCACGTCGGGACAAAGCGCGCGTTCCACAAGCTGCCAGGCGTTGTTCGGGGCGTAGAGCTCCTCCAGACCGGGTTCGCTCAAGGCGTTGGACGCCAGTTCCCGCGCTCTCGGCAAATTGCCGGGATCGGGCATATCCATGACGTTCTGAATGCCCAGAGACGCGTCGAGAAGATTGACAGATGAAGGCATTGATCTCGCTCCTGAAACTTGTTGCGGCGAAAACGACGGCCTCTTCGGCTAGAACGCTTCCCTCATAAGTTCGGACAAAAAGCGCAGCGCGTTTTCAAGCCCCGCCGCGGTGACGGCGGATTCTTCCATGCGAGTGAGCAACAACGCCTTGCCGGACACGACTCCCGCGGACACAGGCAGAGGGAACCCCCGTCTGTAATCGCACAATTCCAGCAGGCGTCGAGTCGCCCCCCCGTCGTGCGCGGGCAACGGGGCGGAAACGTACACCAAAAGCTCGCTGCGCCCGCGCTCTTCCACCCGCTCAAGGTAAAGGCTGCCCACATTCTCTATATCCAGTCGCGCCACTCCCGTAGGGGAAAGAGGCAGGGCGTCCAGTCCGAGTCTGCGTCCGAAGGCCTCGATTTCATACTCCAACATGGCGATCACCCTTCCTGTTTGGCCAGATACTCGTCTTCCCGCTCCACGGCCTTGTCCACAGCCTCCTGAACGGCGTCGAGCACCTTCATGCGGCCCTGATCGTCGTCAAAAAGCGCGGTGGGAAATTTTCTCGCCGTGTTCAGCAATTCCTGCAGAAACAACACTTCCCTTTCTATATCAGGGGCTCCAGCCTTGGCAAGAATGCTCTCTATCTGCCCGGCTCCGAGAAAACGCTTTTCCCGCAGACTCACGACGCTGCCGAGCAGCTCCATGGCGGAAAGCCCTCCCTCGCGCCGACGCACGCCGTGCACGTTTTCCCAGCGATCCATCATGGTCTCGCACAACCGATACGCGCTCTGCGTCAGACGCACTTTTCCAAGATTGGCGTGCACGCTTTCCAGATGACGGATGCCCATGCTGGGCGTGTCGGCGGCCATGTCCGCGCTGAGCGCGGAAAAAAGAAAATCCATGGCCTTTTCAAAATCGTCCCCGTACGTTTCGCGAATATGTTCGAACACCTCGTTCACCGAAGAAAATTCGCATACCGTGCGGCGATAGAAATCACGCATGTCGTCGCTGCCGCCCAGATCTCCAAATCCGGCGGCGGCCAGCGCGCCCTGAACGCCCGCGCGAACGGCAGGCCCTTCGCGCTCCTCCAGCTCAGCGATGGCGGCGTCCACGTCTTTGAGCGACGCCTCATCGGCGCCGTCCTCACGCAATTCTTCCCGTATCTGCTTGAGCGCGGCCCATGCGTCGGAAGGATCGGGAAAATACTCCCGCGCCTTGTCCAGCGCGCGGCGGGAATCGGCCCGGCTGCGCAGGCTGTCGCGAAGCTGATTGAGCTGCTCGCTCTTGCCCGCTTCGTGCATAAGTTCCTGGTACAGCTTGACGCGTTCTTCTTCCGACTTCTTTATTTTATCCCGTTCCTTCCGTTCTTCCAGTTCAAAATCATCGGTGGTGTCCGCAGAAAACGACAGTTCCTCGGCGGCTTCCGCCAGAAGAGACTCCGGCGAAGTCTGCCGCACGACGGCATTTCCCATGAAACTCCCCTTAACGGAAGACGTGTCTACATGATTGACCTGTCCGCTCGCGGAAAAAGAACCGGATATAGAATCAATAGCCATGGTATGCGCTCCTATTGTATACGCATTTATGCAAAGACCATGCCAGAATATCACATTACTTCTGAACAGGTTCGAACCATTTGCGATTGCAAGCGTCCGCCGGCTTTGATAATATGCCGAAAGGAAAGGGTATGGCAATTCTTTTCTCAGTCATGCCAAAAAAATTGGCAAATTTCGAAGGAACGCTCGCTCTTTCTTCCCTCAATCGCCGCCATGCCGCGAAATGCTTACTTTGGCACGCTTATTGCATAACGCTTCGTAAGCCGCAGGCAGACAAACGCGGCCCTCATATCTCAAGGAGCTCATTATGGCCTTCACCGAACAGGACTTTAGAAATCAGAAGCAGGAAATCGCCCGTCTGGCCGAAGAACTTTCTCGTCTCAACGCCACCTTCGCGGAACAAAAAAAGACTCTCGGTCTGTCCGCCGATGAAACCGTGACCGTCGCGGCGTCGGAAATCACTCCGGAACTGGAACGCGCCATGGTTGAAGCCACCGAACGCGCCAAGCGCGAAGGCGAAGCCAGAGCCGCGCAGGCGAAACTCGCCGGAGAATCCGGCAACTCCGGCTGCCGCGCCCGCCGCGGAGCCATACGCGTCTAACATTTTCCGTCAAAAAGAGAGCAGTGCCATGTCACAGGTAAGCAGCACCAGCAATCTTTCCTCCATCATGGACACCATCGACCTCGGCCCCACCGGCAGCGTCCAGATGATGTTCGCCAAGCTCCAGCTCGCCCAGTCCGAAATCTGCAAGGCCCAGGCTGAAGATTACATGAAGCAGATCGAAGACATCCAGAACGAGCAGGAAGAATGCGCCAAAATGATCGAAATGGCCAGAAAACTCCAGAATGACGCCAAAACCGGAGACAAATGCACCACCATGCCTACGGAAATGGTGGAATACTTCGAAAAGCACGGACTCTCCGAAGAAAACACGGGCAAGGATCATCTCCACAACAAGGATGAATGGGACTACAACCTCAAGTCGCTGACCAACTATCAGGAAACCATCGGCAACAAGACGCAGACTCTCATGGTCTACCTTCAGGATTTCATCGGGCAGTACAACTCCTATCTCCAGGGCGCCAACACGCAGATCTCCAACGCCAACCAGACCCTTACCAATCTGGCCCGCGGTCAGTAAACCGACAAAACCTCATCCTTTATTTCCCATTAACGTCAGAAGGTACGTTCATGTCACAGGTAAACAGCACCAGCAATCTTTCCTCCATCATGGACACCATCGACCTCGGCCCCACCGGCAGCGTCCAGATGATGTTCGCCAAGCTCCAGCTCGCCCAGTCCGAAATCTGCAAGGCCCAGGC
>CALUUX010000059.1 GCA_944324085.1 uncultured Mailhella sp.
CTGCTGAGTCCGGCTTCTCTTCCCCGCACGACCTCCTCTCCCCACCGGGAGGAGCCATCATGTTCAGACATTTCAGCAAACAGGAAACCCGCAATCTGGTCCTTCTCGCCGTTCCCGTCTTTCTCGGCCAGATCGCGCAGATCGCCATGTCGTTCGTCGACACCGTGGTCGCCGGCCGCGCCGGAGCCGTCGACATGGCCGCCGTGGCCGTGGCCACGTCGTTCTGGATTCCCGGCACCATGTTCGGGCAAGGGCTCATCATGGCCATCACCCCGCTTGTGGCTCAGGCCGTAGGCGCGGGCGACAGGCTCCAAAGCCGTCGCTTCCTGCGGCAGGGCCTGTGGCTGGCCGCCGGCATTTCCCTGCTGCTCATGGCCATCTTTCTGATCATCAGCCAGACCATCCCTCTCTGGGGCCACATGGACGCCCTGCTGGCCCGCAAGACCTCGGAATATCTTTTTGCCGTGCTCTGGGGCGTGCCCGCGCTCATGTTCTTCGGCGTGCAACGCTGCTTTCTGGAAGGCCATGGAAGAACGCGCCCCGCCATGGTGGCCGGATTCGTGGGACTCGCGCTCAACGTGCCGCTCAACATCGTTTTCGTGTTCGGCAAGTTCGGCCTGCCCGCCATGGGAGCCGCGGGCTGCGGCGTGGCTACGGCCATTCTTTTCTGGTTCATGGCCGTGTCCATGGTCTTTTTCGTGCGCCATACCGACAGGGCCGCGCTCGCCATGGAAAAGCCCGACGGCTCCATTCTGAAGCGCGTGACGCGCATCGGTCTGCCGAGCGCATTCGCCATGCTCAACGAAACCGCGGCCTTCGCGCTCATCGCGCTCATCGTCTCTCCGCTCGGCGTGACGACCGTGGCCGGACATCAGATAGCCATCAACGTGAGCGCGTTCGTATGGATGTGCCCGTTCTCCATCGGCGCGGCCTCCACCATACGCATAGGCACGCTGCTCGGCGCGGGCGACATCGCCGGGGCTAAACGCGTCCGGCTTACGGCTCTCACCATCACGCTGGCCATGGCCTGCGCGCTGGCTCTGCTCATCTATCTGGTCCGATACCCCGTGGCCTCCCTGTACAACGACGATGAAGCCGTCATTCAAATGGCCAGTCTGCTTTTGATCTGCGAAGTGTTCTACCAGTTTCCGGACGGCGTGCAGACCAACACGCTCTGTTCGCTGCGCGGCTGGAACGACACCCGGGCCATTTTCTGCATATCCTTCGTCGCCTATTGGGTGGTGAGTCTGCCTCTCGGCTGGATTCTGTGCATGACCGACCTGCTCACTCCGGAACCGCTGGGCGTGCTGGGCTTCTGGATCGCCCTCATCGTCGGCCTCAGCGTGGCCGCCGTGCTCTATCTGCTGCGCGTCCACGCGCTGGAACGCCTCTCCGTGGAAGACATGAAGAAAAAAATAGGCCGCTGACGCCTCCTTCATGAAACGCTGAAAGCCCCTGTCGGTCATTGCCGACAGGGGCTTTTCATCAACGTAAGCGAACCCAAGCGCGCACCCGACGCCGCAGGAAGCGCGAAAAACGACGTTCCGCTCCCCGCCGGCGCAAAGCTGGACTGCCGTTAAAAAACAGGCCGTCCGCATGACGCGGACGGCCTGTTCCACAGATACCCTCAGGCTCTGTTACTTAATAGCGTCCTTGAGAGCCTTGCCGGGAAGGAACTTCACAACGGAGCAGGCGGGGATTTCAATCTTCTCGTTGGTGCGAGGGTTACGGCCGGTACGAGGCGCGCGCTTGACAACCTTGAAGCTGCCAAAGCCCATCAACGTGATGGAATCACCAGAAGCGAGACATTCAGAGATGGCGGAAATCACAGCGTCCAGAGCTGCTTCGGATTTTACTTTCGTCTCAAGTCCGCTCTTGGCGTAGATCTTCTCGACCAGTTCAGCTTTCGTCATGGTTTCACTCTCCCAAAAATTTTTTGACTCTTTCACTGAGTCACTTTTCAGTAGAATGAGAATCCCCGTATGTCAAGCTCAGCTCAGCTAACCAAAGAAAATTTTTATGGAAACGCTATGATTATGCCGCTGCGGAGCCACAATTGAAGCGCCGAAAACACAAGCGGCGCAAGCCTTGCGTCCTACTCGGCCGCTTTCCGCCACTCTCCGAGGTTCACCCAGGTAAGTTCGTGCTTATTGCAAGAAAGATGAACGACTTGCGACCCGGGGATCTCACGAAAGGCCTGCACTGCGGCATGATCGGTGCTTCCCTGCAATTTGATGGTGCATACGAAGTTCTCCGCGGCCCCGGCGTTCAGCCACTGGCGCACCGCGCCAAGAAGACGTTCGGGATAACAGGCCATGTCCGAAAACAACCAGTCCACATGACCCGCGACGCCTGGCTCAAGGCCGAACCCGCTGCCGAGGCAATGATCAACCCCGGGCATGGCCGCCACTCTGGGATCAATGGGCGACTTGTCGACGCTGAACACGCGCGCCCCCATGCCGGCGAGAACCCATGTCCAGCCGCCGGGCGCGGAACCGAGATCAAGACAGAGCTCGCCCCGCGCGGGGCCGCGACCGAAGAGCGTGAACGTCTCCCACAGCTTGAGATACGCGCGGCTCGGAGGATTGACCTTATCCTCCTCGAAACGAACCTCTCCATCGGGGAACGCGGAACTGCACGCGGCGGAAACAAGCAGCGTGTCATGATCCCACAAGGTCCACGAGCCGAGCGGCGAGGAAGGCGCGCGCTCTCCGAAACGAAGCGGTCGGGCCTTAACCGGCGGAAGCTGCTGCTCGATGAGCGCGGCCCTGCGGTGAAAATCCACGGCATGCAGTTTCCAGTTCCGCTGAATGGCCTTGAGCGTGCGCACCGCGTCGCCCACAGACACAATGGGCTGAAAAAACGGCTCCAGCCAGATATTCTGCGCCCATGCGGAACGAAACAATCCTTCGGCCAGCACGAGACGTTCCTTCACGTCGCGCACGCGCACGCCGTGAAGTTTCAACTCATCGAGCAGATCCCGCTCGAAACCGCGCGCCGCCAGATAAACGATGAGCGGCTTACTTGACATTGGGGAACAGCTCCGCCGCCATTTCGCGCAGCTTGTATTTCTGCACCTTGCCGTTGGCCGTTTTGGGGAAATCCTCCACCACGGCGACGTAGCGCGGAATCTTGTGCCAGGCCACGCGACCGCGGCAAAAATCGCGCACGTCTTCCGGCCTGACCGTCTTCCCCTCATGAGGAATGAGGAACGCGGCCACGTCTTCGCCGTAACGTCGGGACGGAATGCCCAGCACCTGCACGTCGCGCACGGTTTCCATTTCAAGAAGAAATTCTTCAATCTCACGGGGATAGATATTCTCGCCGCCGCGCACGATCATATCTTTGATGCGGCCCGTGATGCGCAGATAGCCCGCCTCGTCCATCACGCCGAGATCGCCGGTGCGCAGCCAGCCTTCAGAATCCACGGTTTCCGCCGTAGCCTCGGGCATATTGAAATATCCTTTCATCACGTTGTAACCGCGGCAGCAGATTTCCCCCTGAGTCCCCACGGGCACGGGCTGACGGGTCACGGGATCGCGCAGTTCCACCTCCACGCCTTCCAGCGCGCTGCCCACGGAGCGGCAGCGATGCTCGTCGCTTTCCTCAACGCCCGTCATGGTGATGACGGGCGAACATTCGGTCAACCCGTAGGGAATGACGACGGCCTTGAGTTCCATAGCGGCCATCACCTGCCGGATAAGCGGTTCCGGGCATACGGAACCGGACATCAGGCCGAAGCGCAGACTGGAAAAATCATACTGGCTGAAGCGGCGATGCCCCAGCATGGAAATATAGGTGGAAGGCACGCCGTACACGCCGGTGCACCTTTCGTCCTGAATGGCGGCCATGACGCGTTCGGGAGAAAACGTTTCCGTGATGACCATGGTCGCGCCGTGACTCACGCAGGCCAGCACGCCCACAACGCAGCCCAGACAGTGGAACAGCGGAAGGGGAATGATGACCCGGTCCTTTTCCGTGAGCTCTTCGCGCTCGCCCACCCAGTATCCGTTGTTGCCTATGCCCACATGGGTGAGCATGACCCCCTTGGGGAACCCCGTGGTGCCCGACGTGTACTGCATGTTGACCACGTCATACGGACGCACGAGAGCCTTGCGGGCTTCGTACTCGGCTTCCGACACGTCTCCGGCCCGCTCCAGAATGGCCGAAAGCGGCAGCACTCCGGGATGCGGAATATCCTTCAGGCTCATGACCCTGCGCAGATGCGGAAATTTTTCGCAGCGCAGCTCGCCCTCGTGCTGATCCTTCAGATTGGGAATGACGCGATACAGCGCGGACACGTAATCGTAGTCGAGGAAACCGTCGATGCAGAAGAAATTTTCACATTCCGACTGACGAATGAGGTATTCCAGTTCGCTGTCGCGATAGTTGGTGTTCACCGCCAGAAGCGTGGCGCCGATGCGGGCCGCCGCAAACATCAGCGTCACCCAGTTGGGCACGTTGGTGGCCCACAGGGCGATCTTTTCGCCGGGCTGCACGCCCAGCGCCATCAGGCCCCGTCCCAGCCTGTCCACGGTGTCGGCAAACTCGCTCCAGGTCTGCCGATAATCGTGCCCCACATACACAAGGGCCTCACGATCAGGAAAACGCCCGACGGTCTCGTCCAACATCTGGCCGAGCGTGCGCTCCTGCAACTTGAATTCTGACATGTTCCGTTCCTTTACATCAGTGCGCGGAAATCCGGGGCCAGGGACGGGCAGCCGAGCGGACCGCCGCCATGGGAGCAAATCCCGATATGGGGATCCCCCGGCGGATTCTGCCGTTCCCGCCGCTGCAAAAAACACGACGAAAAACCTCTCTCGGCAGCTTCCAGTCCGGCCATCTTATGTTATTGCCTGCGCTTTCTCAAGGAAAAATGCGGTTCCCGCCTCGTGAGAAAAGCCCCGCGCTTTCCTTCGTCGAGTTCGGGAGCTATACTGCCCGCGGAGGAAACGATGACGTCAAGGCATATCTATATCGTGACGGGTCAGGTGCAGGGCGTGGGATTCCGGCCTTTTATCTACAGAGAAGCCTCGAAACTCGGTCTGACGGGCTCGGTGGGCAACACGCCCGAAGGCGTGCGCATCGAGGCTCAGGGAGACGAGGCCGCCCTAGCCGCGTTCTCGTCCTTCCCCGATCGCGTGCCTCCGCTGGCGCGCATCGCCTCGCTGCGCAGACGCGAGGCCGCCCCCGTTCCCGACGAACGGGAATTTCTCATTCGCCACAGCCGCGCCGGGGAACATCGCGGGCACAGCGTGCTCGTGAGCCCGGACATGGCCCCCTGCGACGCCTGTCTGGCCGACATGGCCGACCCCTCAAATCGCCGTTTCGGATACGCCTTCACCAACTGCACGAATTGCGGGCCTCGCTACACCATCACGCGTTCCATTCCCTACGACAGGCCCGTGACGAGCATGGCCTGTTTTCCTCTCTGCGGCCCATGCGCCGAAGAATATCATGATCCCGCCAACCGCCGCTTCCACGCCCAACCCAACGCCTGCCCGGACTGCGGCCCCGCGCTCTGGCTGGAAGGCCCAGAAGAAACGACGGACACGGTCGACCATGATGACAATCCCGTTCTGCGGGAAAGAAAAAAGAAATACTGCCTGCCGGACAACGCTATCATGGGCAATGGAGCCGTTCTCGCGCTGCTGACCGAGCTTCGCCGGGGTCGCGTCGCGGCCGTTCGCGGCGTCGGCGGTTTCCATCTGGTGTGCGACGCGCGCAACGAACGCGCCGTGGCCGAGCTTCGCCGCCGCAAGGCCCGCCCGCACAAGGCTCTCGCCGTCATGGTGGCCGACCTGTCCTCCGCGCGGCGTTTCGCCCACGTCAGCGACGACGCGGCGGCGCGCCTCGCCTCGCCCCGTCGCCCCATCGTCATCTGCCCTCGCAAAAACGCCGGAAACGACGCGCTGCCCGACATTCTCGCGCCGGACACCGACGGCGTCGGTCTCATGCTGCCCTCATCGCCGCTTCATCATCTGCTCTTTCATCCCGACTGGGCCGGAGGCCGCGCGGAAGACGCGCTGCCCGCTCTGGTCATGACGTCAGGCAACCCGCACGGCGCGCCTCTGTGCCTGGGCAACCGCGAAGCCAAACGGCGGCTCGCCGACATGGCCGATCTTTTTCTCCTGCATGACAGAGACATCCTCGTGCGCGTGGACGATTCCGTCGTTTTTCCCGCCGAAGAGGAAACGCCGGACAGCCCGGCGATCCCCGCGCTCATGGTTCGCCGCGCCCGCGGTTTCGTTCCCGAACCCGCGCTTCTGCCGGAACGACTCTCCCGGAAGCCCGACGACTGCGTGTTCGCCTCCGGAGCGGAACTCAAACACGCCTTCTGCCTCACCCGCGGCGGGGAAGCCTTCGCGAGCCAGCATCTCGGCGACGTAAGCCGCCCGGAAAACCTCGCGTTTTTCGAAGAAACCCTGCGCCATCTTCTCGCGCTGCTGGAAGTGAAGCCCCGACTCGTGGTTCGCGACCTGCATCCGGACTATCTTTCCAGCCGTCTGGCCGACGCCTTTGCCAGAGAGCGCGGCCTGCCGAAACTTGAACTTCAGCACCATGTCGCGCACGTCTGCGCCGTCATGGCGGAGCGACGCCTCAACGCGCCCGTTCTGGGACTCGCGCTGGACGGCTCCGGGCTCGGGGACGACGGCACCGTCTGGGGCGGAGAACTGCTTCTCGTGAGCCCCGGACGCTGGAAAAGACTGGGCCGCTTTTCCCCCTTCCCGCTTCCCGGCGGAGAAGCCGCCATACGCGCGCCATGGCGAACGGCGCACGCCCTGTGGAAAGCGGCGGAACTTCCCGATGCCGACCAGCCGTGGCTCGCGGACGCCCCCCAGCGCGCGAAACTCGCGCCCATGGTGGAAGAAATGCTCGAGCGCAACGTCCGATGCCCTCAAACCTCAAGCTGCGGCCGCCTTTTCGACGCCGTTTCGGCCCTGTGCGGTCTCTGCTTCGACATCACCTATGAAGGTCAGGCCGCCGTGCGCCTCGAGCGCGCGCAGGACAAGCGCGAAAACGGCGCGTATCCCCTGCCCGTCCGGAAACGCGACGGACTCCTGGAAGTCGACGTGGCGTCGATGTTCCGTCGGGCCGCCGATGACCGCGCGACGCCCGCGCTGCTCGCGCGGCGTTTTCACCGCGGCCTCGCCATCGGCCTGGCCCGCTGGGCGCGCATGGCCGCCGACGACACCGGGGTCACCGCCGTGGCCCTGTGCGGCGGCGTGTTCAACAACCGCACGCTGCTCGCGGAACTGCCTGTCGAACTGCGCCGCCTCGGACTCACGCCGCTGTCGCCTTCCGCCTTTCCCGCGGGCGACGGGGCCATCGCCCTCGGCCAGGCCCTCTGGGGCGACTGGCTTCTCGACGCGTGACGCCTCTTCCTGCGCGAAACGTTCCGGCATCGCCGCCCGGACGGCCCTTTCCAGCCCTCCGAGCGCCAAAATCCGCGCGCCGGAAAAACGCGCCGCTTTTTCTACGTCGCTTGTGAACTGAACCGCGCCTCTTCCTCCGCAGACGCGCCGCCGTCGCTTCGCGCCTTGACTATATTAAGATAACCAGATATAGTAAATCGATAAATCTTGATATTCACGTTATCCCCCGTTATGAAAGCTCTTCGATATCTCAAAGCCCTTTCGGATGAAACGCGCCTTCGTCTGGCGCTGGTTCTTTTCCATTACGAACTGTCGGTCAACGAGCTGGTCTCGCTTCTCAACATGGGACAGTCGCGCATCTCGCGGCATCTCAAAATATTGACGGAGGCGGGTCTGCTCCAGTCCAGACGCGACGGGCTGTGGGTCTTTTACTCCGCCGAAGCCGAAGGGCCGGGGCATGATTTTCTGAGCAGCGTCGTCGCCTTCGCGCAGGATGACGACGCATGTCGCGCCGATCTCGACATGGCTTCGCGCATCATTGAGGAACGCGCGCTGAAAACCAGGCAGTTTTTCAACGAAATCGCCGACGACTGGGACGAAATGAATCGCGAAATTCTCGGAGATTTCTCCCTGCCTGACGTGATCCTGCGCGCCGTTCCGGAAAACTGCGGCGTGGCCGCCGATCTCGGCTGCGGCACGGGAGAGGTTCTGGAACATCTGCGAGGGGCCTGCCGGGAACTCATCGGCGTGGACGATTCCCCGCGCATGCTGGAACTGGCCCGTCGACGCTTCGGCGACAACATGAGCGGCATTTCCCTGCGCATCGGCGAACTCGACTACCTGCCCCTGCGCGACGGCGAAGCCGACTTCATCTGCATCAACCTCGTTCTGCACCACCTTTCCCGCCCTTCCGCCTCTCTGGGGGAAATAGCCCGGGTGCTGCGTCCCGGCGGTCTGGTTCTGGTGACGGATTTCGACCAGCACGGTCAGGAATCCATGCGCACCATGTACGGCGACCGCTGGCTCGGCTTCACGCTCGACGAGCTTTCCTCCGCCCTGACGAAAAACGGGCTCACCATCGTTGACTATCGCCGTCAGCCGGTGAAAAGGGATCTGGCGCTGCATCTCATACTGGCCCGCAAACCCGCCTCCAACGCGGCCGCCGGGCTGTGACCTTTCCTAACCTTCTACTGGAGCCACCATGTCTGCCAAGAATCTCGATCTGTCTCTGGACTACAAAATCGCCGACATCGCTCTTGCCGACTTCGGCAAGAAGGAAATTCAGCTTTCCGAACGCGAAATGCCCGGCCTGATGGAACTCATCCGCCGCTACGGCGACAAAAAGCCTCTCAAGGGTATGAAAATCAGCGGCTCGCTGCACATGACCATCCAGACGGCCATGCTCATCCGCACGCTCTACGCGCTCGGCGCCGACATCCGCTGGGCCTCCTGCAACATCTTCTCCACTCAGGATCACGCCGCCGCGGCCATCGCGGAACAGGGCATGGCCAAGGTGTTCGCCTGGAAAGGCGAATCCCTGGAAGACTACTGGTGGTGCACGGAAATGGCCCTTACCTGGCCCGACGGCTCCGGCCCCGATCTCATCGTGGACGACGGCGGCGACGCCACCCTGCTCATCCACAAGGGCGTGGAAGCCGAAGACGATCCTTCCGTGCTGAACCGCGAGCCTTCCTGCAAGGAAGAAGGCATCATCATGGAACGTCTCGCCCTGTCTCTCGCCACCGATCCCTACCGCTGGCACCGCGTGGCCGCCGCCGTGCGGGGCGTGTCCGAAGAAACCACCACCGGCGTGCATCGCCTCTATCAGATGGAAAAGGAAGGCAAGCTGCTCTTCCCGGCCATCAACGTGAACGACTCCGTCACCAAGTCCAAGTTCGACAACCTGTACGGCTGCCGCGAATCTCTGGCCGACGGCATCAAGCGCGCCACCGACGTCATGGTGGCGGGCAAGGTTGTTGTCATCTGCGGCTTCGGCGACGTGGGCAAGGGGTGCGCCGCGTCCATGCGCGGCTTCGGCGCGCGCGTGCTCGTGACGGAAATCGACCCCATCTGCGCCCTTCAGGCCGCCATGGAAGGCTATCAGGTCGTCACCATGGAAGACGCCCTGCCCTACGGCGACATTTACGTCACCTGCACCGGCAACTGCGACGTCATCACCGGCGAACACATGATGGGCATGAAGGACGAGGCCATTGTGTGCAATATCGGCCACTTCGACAGCGAAATCCAGATGTCCTGGCTGGAATCCAATCCCGACTGCCGCAAGATGGAAATCAAGCCTCAGGTGGACAAGTGGTTCCTGCCCTCCGGACGCTCCATCATCGTGCTGGCCGAAGGCCGTCTCGTGAACCTCGGCTGCGCCACGGGTCACGCCAGCTTCGTCATGTCCAATTCCTTCACCAATCAGGTGCTCGCGCAGATGGATCTCGCCGCCAACAAGCATGACGTCCGCGTCTACACCCTGCCCAAGAAACTGGATGAAGAAGTGGCCAGGCTGCACCTCGCCCGCCTCGGCGCCAAGCTCTCCACGCTGACGCAGAAACAAGCCGACTACATCGGCGTGCCCGTGGACGGTCCGTTCAAAAACGACATGTACCGCTACTAACCCTCCGCGGCTTCTCGCGCATGAAAAAGGCTCTCCCCTCCGGGAGAGCCTTTTTTGCGCAGCTCGACGCCAAACGACGCGTCACGCTAAAACTCCGCGTAACTCCCGCCGGTAAACGGCATGCGCAGCGACGGAAGCGTACGCTCCAAAAGCACGCCGTCGCGATGCGGCGTGTCATAACCGTAGGTGCACTGGATGCCCAGGTAAACGAAACGCACCGCCCGGTCCACGGCCACGGGCAGACAGTCGCCAAGAAGCAGACTCCCCGTGAGCACGCTGGCGAAAGCGTCGCCCGTGCCGGGATAAAAGGCGTTCAGATGCGGCACCTCCACCTGCCAGAAACGACGGCCGTCAAAGGCCACGGTGGAAGTATTCTCGGCGCGGGAAGCCGGCGCGCTGGTGATGACCACGGCCGAAGGCCCCATCTCCGCGAGTGCGCGGAGCTGATCGCGCAGGCCGTCGCGACTGATGTCCGGCCGATAGGGCTCTCCCAGCAGAAAAGCCGCCTCCGTAAGATTGGGCGTGATGATGTCGGCCTGACGCACGAGACGGCGCATGGCTTCCACCATTTCCGGCGTCTGCGTGGGATCGAGCGAGCCGTTGTCGCCCAGCACGGGATCCACCACCGCGATGCCCCCCGGAGCCCGGAATTCCCGGATGCAGCGTCCGGCCAGCCCGGACTGATCCGGACTGCCCAGAAAACCGGAATACACGGCGTCGAACTTCAATCCGAGTCGCGCCCAGTGATCCATCATGGGCCCCATCTGATCGGTCAGGTCGAGAAACGTGAAATCATCCACGCCCGAGGTCTGCGAAGAAAGCACCGCCGTGGGGAGCGGACAGACCTGTATGCCCATGGTCGCCAAAATGGGAATGGCCACGGTGAGAGACGCCCGACCAAAGCCGGACAGATCGTGTATGGCCGCGACGCGGAGAACGGGAACTCCCTGCATGACTGCTCCTTCGCCGCCGAAACGGCTGGATTTATTGGCGCAGTTTATGCCCAAACGCGGCTTTTGTCATCCGGCGCGCGACGCTCCGGCGCGGAGGCTTTTTCCGTTCGACGAAAAATTTCCCGCGAAAGGAGCGTTTTAATGCTTGCCCGCAAGCCTCTCTCGGCATACACATAGGGACTGCCGCGCCCCTTTCGGGGGGAGGCTTTCGTCGCGCCCTGCGCCTTCCGACTTGACGGAAGCGAAAAGGCGCGCTATACCTGCAAGTTCCAATCTCAGTAAGGAGACCGCGCGTCATGAAAAGAACGTATCAGCCCAGCAAAATCAGCAGAAAGCGCACCCACGGCTTCCGCGCCCGCATGAGCACCCCCAACGGTCGCGCCGTTATCAGCCGCCGTCGCGCCAAGGGCCGCAAGACCCTGTCCGCCTAAGCAAGCGGCGCGCTTCCCGGCATTCTTCCTCGTTTCGGAAAACGCCGGGCAGACTATGCAAATGTTTCGGGCGCGGCGTTTCGCCACGCCCACATTTTGCGTTTAAAATCTGTTCAAGCGCAGCATGGATCGCTTCCATGTCACTGACCTGGCCCAGAGAACGGCGCATCACCCGCCGGGCGGAATACGCCGCCTGCTATGACGGGGGAAAGCGTCTGTTCACGAAATACTTCATTGTGTTCGCCCGTAGTTCCGGCATGGCCGGAGCCGGGCGTCTTGGGCTTGCTGTCACGAAAAAATGCGGCAACGCCGTGGCCAGGAACCGCATCAAGCGCGTTCTTCGCTCCTTCTTCCGCCTGCATCAGCATGAAATGCCCGCCATGGACATCGTCGTCACGCCAAAAAAACACCTGCGCGCCGACAAGTTCAGCCTCTGCCTCGCGGAATCCGAGCTTCTGCCCCTGCTCGTCGAACTCTCTTCGGCGGCCGTCGCGGGGTCCGACGCTTCCACACCATCGGGAGACGCGGCATGACTCTTGCCCAGCGTCTTCTCATCCTGCCCATCCGGTTCTACAAGCGTTGCATCTCGCCGCTCTACCCTCCCTGCTGTCGCTTCTATCCCTCCTGTTCCACCTACGCCATTCAGGCCATTGAACGGCACGGACCCGTCAAGGGGCTCTGGCTGGCCGTCAGGCGCATCCTGCGCTGCCATCCCGGCAACCCGGGTGGCTTCGATCCTGTGCCCCCCCTCTCAAACGATCATCCCTCTGCGCACGACGCAGACTCTCAGGAACGTCATGGATAACCGTCGCCTCATTCTTTCCGTCGTCATCTGCATCGCTCTGCTTTTCGGCTGGCAGGCCTTTTCCGAACACATGGGCTGGCTCCCCGAACAGCCCCAGCCCGCCCCCACTGAACAGGCGGCCCAGCCCGCCCAGACCCCCGCTCCCGTCGCCCCCGCGGTTCCCGTGGCCAAGTTCGTGCCTTCCGAAGGCCGCGAAGTGCGCGTGGACACGCCGCTCTACGAGGCGGTTTTCCATTCCGGCGGCGGCGTGCTCCAGTCCTTCAAGCTGAAAAATTACAACGCTTCCATCACACCCGATTCCCCGCTGTTCAACATGGTTTCCCCGGCGGCGGCCACGGTGGCGCCCATGGGTCTGCTCATCAACGGCCAGCCTTCCTGGAACATGGGGCAGTGGAGCTTTGACGGTTCCGACGTCAAGCTGGAAAACGGCGACGCCACGCTGACCTTCGTCGGCGAGATGAACGGCATCCGCATCACCCGCGCCATCACCTTCCACGCCGACACCTATCTCATGGATGAAAAGGTGACTCTCGTCTCCGCCGACGCCGCTCCCGCCGCCCGCGTTTCCTACAGCCTCGGTGCCACCGACTTCAGCGGCAAGAGCAACTACGACACCATGAGCATGGCCTGGAGCCTGAAAGGCTCTCTCGATCGCGACACCGACGTGGAAGACCTCACCAAGGAAGGCGTGATGAGCTCCGGCGACATTTACTGGGCCGGTCTCATGAGCAACTATTTCCTCTCCGCCGTTCTGCCGGAAATGGGCCAGAACACCGTGTTCAAGGGCCGCATCACCGACGGAGGCGTCTGGCGCGCCGCCGTGGAACTCCAGGACGTCTCCCTCAACGCCGGCCAGCCTTCCGAACTGCACACCGCATGGTGGATCGGCCCCAAGAGCCGCGATCTGCTCGACGCCGCGCCCAATAAGCTGAAATCCTCCATCGACATGGGCATCTTCACGTTCCTTGCCGTGCCGCTGCTCAAGCTGCTCACCTTCTTCGACGGCTTCCTCGGCAACTGGGGCCTCGCCATCATCCTGCTGACCATCCTCATCAAGATTGTGTTCTGGCCGCTGTCCCGCAAGAGCTTCAAGTCCATGGAACAGATGAAAAAGCTCCAGCCCATGATGAAGCAGCTGCAGGAAAAATATAAGAACGACAAGGAAGCACTCAGCCGCGAAATGATGCAGCTGTATAAAACCTACGGCGTGAACCCCATGGGCGGCTGCCTGCCCATCCTCATTCAGCTGCCCGTATTCGTCGCGCTCTATCAGGCCCTCCTGAACTGCATCGAACTGCGTCACGCTTCCTTCATCACCTACCTGCCCGGCACCGACATTCTCTGGCTGGCCGACCTGTCCGTGAAGGATCCGCTCTACATCACGCCTCTGGTCATGGGCGCCACCATGTTCCTGCAGCAGTGGCTCAGTCCCGCCATGGGCGATCCCCAGCAGCGCAAGATCATGATGATCATGCCCGTGGTGTTCACCGTTATGTTCATCAACTTCCCCGCCGGTCTGGTGCTGTACTGGCTCTGCAACAACATTCTGTCCATCATCCAGCAGTCCTGGACCCTGCACAAAACCAAGTAGCAGGGGAAAGATATGAGTGAACCAAAAGAATTTCTTGGAAAAACTCTGGACGCGGCCATTGCGGAGGCATGCTCCTACTATGACGTGCCCAGAGAAAAGCTGGAAATAGAAATCATCGAAGACGCGAAAACGGGCATCTTCGGCATCGTGGGAGCCAGAAAGGCAAAAATCCGCGCCCGCCTGGCCACGCTTCCCGACTTCATGCAGGGCTCTTCCGCTCAGGAAAAGGCGGAACGCCAGGAAGGGCGTCGCCGCGGTCGCAACGAACGCCGTCGCGAAAGGGCCGCCGAGCCTTCGGAGTCGCCGAAAGACGAACCGAAGGAACGCAAGGACAACGGCAGGGAGAAGCGTCAGGACGTCGAGCGGGAAAACGCCGACGTCACGCCGCAGGAAGAACGCGTGCTGCCCGCTCTCCGCGCCGCCGGCGTTCCCGCCCTCGCCGACCAGACGCCGACTTCCCCTGCGGACCCGGAGACCGACGCCCCCGCGGAACGCGAAGAACAGCCCGACGAAAGCCCTCGCGGCAAGCGGGGCCGTCAATCCCGCGGCTCGTCCCGCAAGGAAAACTCGTCCAAGAGCGAAGAGCCCGACGCGCTGGAAAGCGCGCTCCCCCGCGTGCCCTTGTCTGAACTGGATCAGGACACGCTGACGAACGTGACGAAAAACATTCTCAGCCGTTTGGTCGCCCCCGTTCTGGACGTCGCCCCCGAACAGGTGGATCTTTCTCTGGACATTGGCGAAGACCGCATTCAGGTCTCCATCAAAAGTGAAGACACCGGACTGCTCATCGGCCGCGATGGACAGAACCTCGCCGCGGTGCAATATCTGGCCGCCCGCATGATCACGCGGGCCATGGGGTCGCAGGTGCGCCTGCAGGTGGACGCCGGCGACTATCACGTCCGTCAGGACTCCCGCCTCCAGGAACTCGCGCTGGCGCTGGCGGAAAAGGTCAAGGCCACGGGCAAAGTGCAGACCACGCGCCCGCTGAGCGCGTATCAGCGGAGAGTCATCCATCTGGCCCTCCAGGATGACCCGGACGTGCAGACCCGAAGCTCCGGAGAAGGGGCCCTCAAGCACGTTGTCATCCTGCGCCGCAAGGATTAACATGACACGCCCGGCAGACAGCGAGTTTGCCGGGCGCATTCGTCTCCGTCGCATGAACGGGCGGTTCCGGCCTGACGGTCTCACCCCTCCCGACGAAAACTCCGATGAACGCCGTTTTCATGACGCTCGTCGGCCTTCCCATTTATGGGGAAGCACTCATACCTCATAAAAGGAGTTTCTGATGAACAAGCCCAGCATTGGCCTCGCTCCCGAAGGCGCGCCCATTATTGGCCTGCTTACGGTTCTTTCCCTTTGCTCCGCCATTCTGGACTGGTGGCCCGTCACCGTCCTTGCGCTGATCGCCCTGTGGTTTTCCGTTCATTTCTTCCGCGATCCCGAACGGGTTATTCCGCAGGAGGCCGGTGTCGCCGTCAGCCCCGCCGACGGACGCGTTGTACGCATGGAACGGCGCGCTGATCCTATGAGCGGCGAAACCAGGCTGTGCGTTTCCATCTTCATGAACATCTTCAACGTGCATGTGAACCGAGCTCCCGTAGCGGGATCCGTGACCGGCGTCCGCTATCTGCCGGGAAAATTTTTCAACGCCGCCCTGGACAAGGCTTCCACCGACAACGAGCAGTGCCTGTGGCAGATGCGCGACGAAAACGGCGATCTCTGGACCTTCGTGCAGATAGCCGGACTCATCGCCCGCCGCATCGTTCCCCATGCCGAAATGGGCGACGAACTGCGCAGAGGACAACGCTTCGGCATGATACGCTTCGGCTCCCGCGTTGACGTCTATCTGCCCGCCGACTATACTTCTTCGGTTTCCATCGGCGAAAATGTCTTTGCCGGTCAGACTGTTCTGGCCAAGAAGTCCGCTTCCGAAGAAGCGTAAGAGAGGCTCTCATGCGCGATCCCAACAAACCCGTTCCCCGCGGCGTTTACATTCTGCCCAACCTTTTTACCACGGCCAGTCTCTTCGCCGGCTTCTTCAGCATTATTCTTGCCTTCAGCGACCATTTCGATCTGGCCGCTTGGGCCATACTCGTAGGCGCGGCCATGGACGGCCTCGACGGCAAGGTCGCCCGTCTTACCGGCACGGCCAGCCAGTTCGGCATCGAATACGATTCTCTGGCCGACGACGTCACCTTCGGCGTGGCGCCCGGCCTGCTGGCCTACGCATGGCAGCTGCACGCCTTCGGCCGTCTCGGGCTCGCCGTGGCCTTCCTGTTCTGCGGCTGCGCGGCTCTGCGACTGGCGCGCTTCAACGTTGGCGTTTCCACCACCTCCAAGCGTTTCTTCGTGGGGCTGCCCAGTCCCGCCTGCGCCTGTGTCATGGCGACGTTCGTGCTGTTCATGCCGTACTATCCGGACTTCCTCATGCCCATCCTTCCCGGACTGACGCTGATTCTTTCCGTCATCGTGCCGCTGCTCATGGTAAGCCGCGTACGCTACTTCTCCTTCAAGGAATTCGGCTTCATCAAAGCGCATCCTTTCCAGACCATGGTGGCCACGCTCATCGTGCTCAGCATGGTGTTCTCCTTGCCGCGCCTGTTCTGCTTCCTCATCCTCATCGGCTACGTCATCTCCGGTCCGGCGTACACCTACATTCTGCGCCGCAGGGGCAAACAGCTTGATCCCGAAGCCGCCGACGCCGCCAAAGCCGCCGCGAAAACCGAATCCAACGCTTCCGCCGAATAACATTTTTCCTTTTGAATCCCGCGAGGCCGCTGTCCCCCAGACAGCGGCCTCTTCCTTTTTTCCTCGCTCCTTCAATTAATAATCCCGGCAATCGCGGCGACACGCGCTTTTCGTCTACTCCGCGCTGTGTGAATCGAGCCTTTCCTCTTTCTCCCTCATGCCGGAAATCCTGCGATACGACGGAACCGACGTTTCTCTCTCGCGCTATTTCCGATAATGGCTATGGACACTCTCCCTCTTGACCGGAGTCCCCGGCAACGCTCGCCCCTTCCTCCCATGATCGCGAAGCCGCCCGTCCGGCATTTCCTAAAAATCGATTTTGGGCAAGGGCGGAACTTCCTATCGCTCGCGGACGAACGCCCGACATTGTCCGCCCTCACTTCGGCGTTTTGCCGCACCTCCCCGCGATCATACCCCATCAAAGGCGTCACCGAACGCCGGCAGATCGCTTTCCGGGTCCCGAATAAAACCGCCGGTGACGCACCTTGCGAACATTCTCTCTGGAAGCGCGCCCGTTTCTTCCACGTTTCAGACGAACGAGCTCCACAGCGTTAAAAGAAAAGGCCTCCGGGGAATGATTCCACGGAGGCCAATCACTACGAAACGGAACGGTTACTTCGAAGCCGAGTCTTCATCGATGCCGGAAGGCAAGCAATCCTTCTCCACAAAATTGCAGAGCATGTAGTTGCCGTCCTTCTTGACGATCTTCAACCATGCTATGGTAAGCAGAATGGTCGGCAGAGCCATGAGCGCGCCGGAGAAGTTACCGAAGATCTTCGCCACGCCGAGTCCGCCGATGGACAGCAGGCCGAGAGCAAGCAACGCCTGCACCAGAGCCCAGAAGGAACGATGCCAGCGGGCGGGGTCGTCGTTGACGCCGAGGCGGGTGGTGGCCACGGAAGAAATCACGTAGCAGCCGGAGTCCACGGAGGTGGCAAGGAAGATGGTGGAGAAGGCGCAGTACACCAGCATGACGGCCTTACCGAAAGGCAGAGTGTCAAGCACGGCCATCATGGCGGCGGGACCGCCGGAGCTCTTGAGGATGCTCACCGCGTCGAGGATGCCATGGTACTGGATGTAAAGGGTGTAGGAAGCGAATACACCGTGAATCAGATAACCGCCGGCGCAGGTGCCCACGATGCCCCAAGCGATAACTTCACGAACGGTGCGGCCGCGGGAAATACGGGCGATGAACAGGCCCATGAACGGACCGTATCCGGCCCAGAAGAGGGCATAGAAAATGGTCCAGTCGCGGGGGAAGGTGCTGTCGCTGAAGGGAGACGTCCAGAAGTTCATGTTCCAGAAGTTGCCGATGAACTTGCCGAACGCGTTGGTGAAGATATCGAACAGCGAAGCCGTGGGGCCGCAAATGGCGCCGTAGGCCACCATGCCGAGGGCGATGACCACGTTGATGTCGGAAAGCACCTTGATGCCTTTGTTCAGGCCAGACCACACGGACCAGGCGGCAATGCCGGCGCTCACGATGAGCACGATGATTTCCAGCGTGAAGGAAGGCTTGATGCCGAAGACCTGCTCAAGAGCGGCTTCCACGGTGGGCAGAGAAATGCACATGGTCACGGCCGTGCAGAACAGCAGGCCGAGAATGAAGAAGACGTCGCAGGCGCGTCCGATAAAGCCGTTGGTATGCTTGCCCAGCACCACTTCCGACGCGGCGGAAATGCGCAGCACGGGCTTGCGACGAATGTGGAACAGATACGCAATGGGCAGCGCGGTGATGAAGTACGTGCACCAGGCGTTGGGTCCCCAATGCAGAAGCATATAGGAAAGAGCCCAGTCAAAAGCCTCGGTGCTCAAGGGAGCAGCGTACTGGGGAGGCGTAATGAGATCCCACAGCGGTTCCACGATGGACCAGAACATGACCGCGCCGGCCACGCCGGAGCAGAAAATCATGGCAATCCAGGACGGCAGGGAATACTGAGGCTTTTCCCCGGGATCTCCGAATTTGATGTCGCCGTAGCGGCTGCATGCGAAAAACACGCACAGCACAATGAGGCCGACGGTGATCCACAAATACAAGGAACCGAACTTAATGCTGAACGGCGTGTAGATGGCTCCGATAATGGATTCCGAAGTCTTGGGGAAGAAAAGCATGGGCAGGGCTATCAGCAGTACGCCGATAACGGCCGGCCAGAAAATCCCTTTTTCCGGTCGGAGATCATTTTCCTGCTCGTGACTTGTCGTAGGTGTTGCCATGGCACTCTCCTCTCTCTCAAAGATTTCAGCAAATGATGCACTTAAGCCGTCTCCCTTAAAGCAAAGATTGTGCCAAAAAGTTCTTTTTGTAATAACCACATAATATTTTTATAATTATAACTTTCTCATTTTTTTAATAATCTTATTTGCGACATTTTTTTCATAAAACACGACAATATTGTCGTTTATATCTAATTCTGTGAAAAATTTATTTTTTTATTCATAAGTAAATCAAAGTGGACAAATGTGTCATGTTTTTTTCTTTCCCGAGCTATGCTTTCCCCCTTCTTGTTTGTTCTCTTTTGCACGACATGACCGGCAGGCCACTTGGAACTTGCTTATTTAATTGAAAATAGCGTATTATTTTACCCGCCAGAAAAAAACTTGGCACGCTTTTTGAATTGGAAAGGGGCAGGAGAACGGGGGTTCTCCTCCAGACTATCGTCAACTTACTTTGCAAGGAGTTTCATATGTCGCCCAAAGCTAAAAGAGCCGCACTCATCGGTTATGACTGCCTCATCCCCAAACGCCTCGAAGCGATGCTCGCTCAGGGCGGCCTGGACAACTTCCGCAAATTCATGGCGGAAGGCAGCTTCATTCCCGAAGGCTACAACCTGCCCACCGTCACTCCTCCGTCCTGGGCCACCATCTGCACGGGCGCCTATCCCCGCACCCACGGCGTGGAAGACTATTACTACTATCATGAAGGCCGCAGCCTTGACTACAAGGAAACCTCGCAGGCCTTCGGTTCCGATATCGTGACCGCTCAGACCATCTGGGACGCCTGGGATAAGGAAGGCAAAAAGTGCATTGTGGTGAACTACCCCATGGCCTGGCCTTCCCACATGAAGAACGGCATCATGGTCATGGGCCAGGGCCTCTCCCCCGCGGAAACCCGCTGGCCTCTGCATGGCAACGAACATAAGGAATATCTCGCTTCCGAAAGCGTGATCTCCACCGATTACTATCCCATGGGCGTTCAGGGCCGCTTCGATGACGCCAAGGGCTGGAAGAACCTTCCCGACTGCGACGAGCCCCTGGAAATGGAAGTGAAGATGCACTTCAAAGAATCCATTGAACCCCTGAACGATCAGACCTGGTACGGCCTTACCTGGGAAAGCGGCGACGACGGCTTCGACACCTTCGCCCTCTGCCCTGAAAAGGACTACTCCAAGGCTTTCTTCACCATCAAGCTCGGCCAGTGGAGCGAACCCGTTCAGCATGACTTCACGGTTGCCGCCGACGGCCGCACCGAAAAGGGCGTGTTCCGCTGCAAGCTGATGCAGCTTTCCGATGACGCCGAAGAATTCAAACTGTACGTTTCCGGCATCGCCGGCCGCACCGGCTTCATCGCCCCCGCTTCCGCCGCCGATCAGATCGACTTCTCCAAGCAGATTACCGCCAACGATATCGGCCTCGTGGCCTACCTGCACGGCATCATCGACACCGACACCGTGTGCGAACTCGTGGAATTCCACAGCGCGTGGCTCTGGAACACCGTGAAGAGCCTGATCACCGCCAACCCCGACTGGGATCTGTTCTACATGCACTCTCATCCCATCGACTGGTTCTATCACGGCTGGCTGAGCGATCTGGACAGCAAGGATCCCGAAGTGCGCGCCCGCGCCGAAAAAATGGAACGCCACATCTACACCGTGGAAGACCGTCTGCTTGGCAATCTCATGGAACTTATGGGCGATGAAACCCTTATGTGCGTGTGCTCCGACCACGGCGCCACTCCCATGGGCCCCATCCTCAACACCGCTCACGCCCTCAAGCAGGCCGGCCTCTGCTCCTATGAACCCAAGAAGTCGGAAAACTACTGGGACATCTACGAAGAAAGCGAAGGCTTCAACTACGTTCTCGACGTCACCAAGTCTCTTGCGGTTCCGCAGCGTTACATGTTCGTCTATGTGAACCTGAAGGGCAAATACCCCGGCGGCATCGTGGAACCCGAAGATTACGAAAAGGTGCGCGACCGCATCATCGACGCCCTGCTGGACTACAAGCATCCTGACACCGGCGAACGTCCCGTGCTGCTGGCCGTCCGCAAGGAAGACGCTCACGTCTTCGGCATGGGCGGCGCGCAGGCCGGCGACGTCGTGTACGTGCTCAAGCCCGAATACATGGCTGAACACGGCTACGGTCTGCCCACCGGCGAATCCGGCTGCGGCAGCCTGAAGAACCTGCTCATGTTCCGCGGCCCCAACATCAAGAAGGGCTACCGCTATCCTCGTCCTCGCTGGCTGGCCGACATCGTGCCCACGCTCTGCTACATCACCGGCAACCCGATTCCCGCCGACGCGGAAGGCGCGCCCATCTACCAGATCATGGAAGATCCCAACCTCGTCAAGTAACTCTGCCGCTCACGCTTCGGGGATACGCTCCCCGAAGCGGTCGACGCGGAACGCTTTCCCATACTCTTTGATCTTTTTGAAGGAATACAGACATGGCTGAAAAGAAAGCTATTCTCGTGCTCAATGCGTCTGCCGACTCTCTGAAGAAGGCCGTTCTTCTCCCCAACGCCAACTGCAATGGTCTCGCCGAAGCCGCTGAAGCCCTCGGTGCGGTCAAGGCCGAAGCCGACGGCATCGCCGCTCTGTTCGAAGCTCCCGGCGAAACCGCGTTCGTGCTCGCCGAAGGCGACGCCGCCCTCGCCGCCGCCGTGGAAGCCGCTGACCGTCGCACCCTGATCGTGGTCGCCAACGATTCCGGCGCCGCCTTCCAGGGCCTCGCCATCAACGCCAAGGCCGGTTCCGTGGATCGCGCCGTCAACGCTCAGGACATCGCCGTCACCATCGCCACCATCGCCGATCTCCCCATCACCGAAGCCTGCACCGGCGCCATCATCTATCAGGTGATGAAGAATCCCAACCTGAAGCTTGACGAAATCAAGAAGCTCAAGGAAGCCATCGGCCGTATGGAATCCGTGATCCAGCGCGACAACCGCGAACCCTGGGACAAGCACGACTGCGCGTAAGTTCAAGGGGGCTGCACTCTCCCCCCGGCGCCCGGATGTCACGCCGCGCGTGCTCCGGGCGTTTCCTTTTTCAGACCACAACTCAAGGAGTCAAAGCCATGCAGCTTACCGTCGCCTATCACAGAAACGGAGACGTGCACACCATTGAAACCGGTGGAGCCGCTCTGGGCAATATCGTCATCGACAACACCAACGTTCCCGCCGA
>CALUUX010000060.1 GCA_944324085.1 uncultured Mailhella sp.
AGGCTCAGCGCAACGGCGATTCCACTCTGGAAGAAATGACGGACAACCATTCATCCTACGCCGATCCTTCCGACCGCGCCACCGCCGAGTCGGATCGTTCCTTTACGCTGCGCATCCGCGACCGCGAGCGCAAACTCATCACCAAGATTCAGGACGCGCTCAAGCGCATGGACGAAGGCGAGTACGGCATCTGCGAAGAATGTGGCGAAGAAATCAGCCTTGCGCGACTCAAGGCCCGCCCCGTAACCACGCTCTGCGTCTCCTGTAAGGCGCGTCAGGAAGAAGGCGAAAAAATTCAGGGCAGCTGACGCCCTGTCCGCGTTATGGACGCCCATCTCTTTCGTCGTTTCTGCGACGCGCTCGTTCCCCGTATCATGGGAGCCCGCGTGGAAAAAATTCACGCGCCAGGCCCCAACGTCACGGTTTTCTCGCTGTACGGCGGCGACGGACGCGACGGAAAACGGTATCTTACGCTGCGGGCCGATCGGAAATCGCCGCTGCTCTTCTCGTCCGACCACCGCATTCCGGTCAACGCGCAGCCGCCGGCCTTCGTCATGCGTCTGCGCAAGCACCTCTCAGGACGACGCGTCTCCAAAGCCGTCTGCCGCTGGACGGAACGCCGACTCTGGCTCGGCATGTCCGGCGAAGCGCAGACATGGCTCTGTCTCGACCTTCGCGAAGGCCCATCCCTCACGTTTGATCCCCCTGAACCGGAAGACGATCCGATCTGGCCCGACGATCTTTCCGCCCTGCCCCCCGAAAGTTGGAAATCGTGGAGCGTGCTCACGCCGGCTCTGCGCCGCACTCTCGCCTTCCTCGATCCTCTGGACGCGGGAGCCCTGCTCATGGATCTCCAGGCCGGAGGCGGCGACGTCTTTCTCTATGAAAGCGACAAAGGACGCTGCGACGTGTCGGCCTGGCCGCTTCCCCGGGAACAGCTCAACGCCATGGGCGGCGTATGGACCGAAACCGTGACGGAAGACCCCATCGCCGCGCTGGCGACGGCCGGAGAAAAACTGGTGTATCGTCGCCTCGCCGAACAGGCGAGAGAGTCGGCGGCCCGCCCCTTTTCCGCCGAGGCTTCCCGTCTCGGCAAGCTGCTCGACAAGCTGAACGGCGAAGAAAAACGGCTTTCCGCCATGCGGGACCGGAAAACCGACGCGCTGCTCCTGCAATCCCAACTTTACCGCTTCGATCAGGCGGCCAAACTGGGGTCCGTCACGCTGGACGGACCGGAAGGCCCCGTCACGCTCGCGCTGGATAAAAAGCGCACCGTGCGCGAAAACATGGCCGACATGTTCCATCAGGCCGGCCGAGGCAAGCGCGGTCTGGAACATCTGGAACGGCGACGCGCGGAAGTGCTCGCGCAAAAAGAGGCGGCGGAAACCTCCATGCTGCGCACGCTGGCCGCCGTAGCCGGCGCGGGCGCGCCTCCCGCTGCGAAAGACAAAAAACGGGAAGGCAAAGCACCGTTGCCGACCGGTCTGCCCAAACAGGTGCAGGCGTTCCGCAGCAGCGACGGATTTCTTCTCCTCCGCGGCCGCGACACGCGCGGCAACGCGCTCGCCCTCAAGCTGGCCGCCCCACACGACTACTGGCTGCACACGGCCGACGGACCAAGCGCGCACGTCATCATCCGCCGCGACCACGCCGGTCAGGACGTTCCGGAACGGACCTTGCGCGAAGCGGGCGTTCTCGCCGCGCTGAAAAGCTGGCAGAAAGAACAGGACAGCGCCAATATTCAGTATTCGCTGGCCAAATATATTCATCCCATGAAAAACGCCGCGCCCGGCATGGTGCGCATCGATCGCAGCGAAGGCTCGTTCCGCGTCGCCATCGAACGAGATCTCGAAACGCGGCTGGCAAAGAACTGACGGCCCGACGGGCAAAGGAGCGTCCCATGTACGACAACAGGCAGCGATTCGAAGCGAGAGCCTTCCTTCTCCTTCTCGCGGCGTCTTCCGCGTTGTTCGGATGGCTGCTTCTGCCCTTTTTCGACGTGCTGTTCTGGTCGGTGGTCATCGCCGTGCTGTTCGCGCCGGTCAACGCCCGGCTGCGCGACAGACACGGCCTTTCCCCCAATCTCGCCTCGCTGCTTACCGTGCTGTTCTGTCTGGTCATCATCATTCTGCCGCTTTCGTGGCTGCTCTATTCCTGCGTGGCCGAAGGCGTGTCGCTCTACGAGCGTCTGGCCGCCGGAAGCACCTCGCTCATCGACGCCGTGGACAGACTCAGGGAACATTTCCCCGAAGCGCAGGCGTGGCTCGCCGACTACGGATACACGCCGGAACAAATCAAGGCCGCGCTCAGCAAAACCGCCCTTTCCCTGGGCAGCCTCATAGCCAAGAACACCGTCGCCATAGGCGGCGGCGCGGCGCATCTCGTCACCAACCTCGCGCTGGTGCTCTATATTTCCTTCTTCCTCGTTCGCGACGGCGGACGCCTCAGAAACGTGATGATCCGCGCCCTGCCCTTCGGAGATCACAGAGAAGAACGCCTGTTCCGCAAATTTGCGGGCGTCATGCGCGCCACGGTTAAGGGAAGCCTTCTCGTCGCCATGGCCCAGGGCGCGCTGGGCGGTCTGATATTCTGGATTCTCGGCATCCGCGCCGCCGTGTTCTGGGGCGTGGTGATGACCGTGCTCTCGCTCATTCCCGTCGTGGGTTCGGCCCTCGTCTGGCTTCCCACGGCGTTGTATCTCCTCGCCACCGGCCAGTACTGGCAAGGCGCGCTGCTCATGGCCTACGGCGCGTGCGTCATCGGCCTCGCGGACAACATTCTGCGTCCCATCCTCGTGGGACGGGACACCAAACTTCCCGACTTTCTCGTGCTCATCTCCACCCTGGGCGGCTTCATCATGTTCGGCATGGACGGCTTCGTGTCTGGTCCCATGCTGGCCGTCTTCTTCGTCACGGTGTGGCAGATTTTCATGGAAGAATGCGAAAGCGGCGCGTATCCGTCCGAAGAGCGTCCGCGCGAAGACGACGCCCGATAGCCGACGAGCCAAAACGCGCCGGACGGCAACAATCTAGTTTTCCTCCAGCCACTCCAACAGACCGCGTATGGCCTGCCGCGCGGCCTGCACGCGCACGTCGTCGCGATCGCCGGAAAAATGAAACTCCCGCGCGCGGCTTTCCCCGTTCAGGGCCCAGCCTATCCATACCGTGCCCACGGGCTTTTCCGCCGATCCTCCGCCCGGACCGGCCACGCCGCTGGTGGACGCGGCCGCCCGCGCTCCCGTGGCCGCGCACGCGCCGAGCGCCATGGAACGCACCACCGGCTCGCTCACCGCGCCCACGCGCTCAAGGTCTTCCGAACGAACCCCGAGAAGCTCCCGCTTCACGGCGTTGGCGTAGGATATCACCCCGCCGAGATACCAGTCCGAAGAGCCGGGAACGGCCGTAAGCATGGCTCCCACAAGACCGCCCGTGCAGGATTCCGCCGTGGCGCAGGTCAGCCGACGTTCCAGCAGCGCGCGGGCAAGCTTCTCCACCAGCGCATCATGTTCATCAAGCATGACAAACCTCCCTTTCGTCCTCGCCTCTCCTGGACGAACGACGTTTCGGCGAGCAATCTACGATGAAAAGACGACGCCTTCAATCCGTCGCCCCCACGTCCCGCCTGACCTCGCGGCCTTTCTCTCGCCGAATCCGCCGCAAAAAATGTTTTCTTCCTCGATCCCGCGGCTCGAAACGCGTTTCAACGCGCGTCGTTCCCTGCGCGCGTTGAAAAAAAAGCCCCGGCACGCGCCGCCCCCCACAAGCCCGCCTGCGGATGAACGTTCAGCCACACGGGCAGACCTTCCAAAAACTCCCGACGTCCGCCAGAGGCGCGGAGAAATTCGCGGGCGAATTCGGGATGCCGCGCCAACGCCGGCGTTTTTCCCGCCACGCCTCCGGTCAGAGCGAGAGCCTGCGGCAAAAGAGCCAGCGCGATCATGCGGCAAAATCGTCCGTAAAAGCGGGCGAACAGACGACAACAGGACGACGACGCGAAATCGGCCTCGCGCGTAAACGCCGCGGGATCGCGGGCGAGCCCGTAAAGATGTTCATAAAGCAGGGCCAGTCCGGGCCCGGAAAGAACGTGTTCCGCCGTGACGGGGCCGCCTTCGCGGCGTTCGGCCAGAAACGACGCAAACGCCCGCTCCTCGCCGGACTCAAAAGGAAACGCCATGTGCCCCGCCTCGGAAGGCAGAACGAACGGAGCCGCGCCGTCGCGCCCGGGAATCAACCATGCCGCGCCGAGTCCCGTGCCCGCGCCCGTCACGGCCACGGGAGCCTTGTCGCCGCGCCGTCCGGACAACGCTTCCAGGCCTTCCCCGAAGGTCGTCCCTGTGTTCAGACGGCCGGGCAGCACCAGCTCCGCTTCCCTCATGACGGGGGTCAGACAAGCCCACGCCTGCGCTTCAAAATCGTTCATGACAAGACAGCGAGCTCCCGGAAAACGGGCTTCGGCCGGCGCAGCCTCCACGACAAAAGAGGCGTTGGTCATGACCACGCGACCGTCGCGCACGGGCCCGGCCGCCGCGAAAACCAGCAAGGCGACATCTTTTAAACTTTTTTCTCCATCCGGCCACTTTGTGCAAAATTCCTCAAGAAGCGCGTCAAACGAGGAACTCCGCGACGAAAGCACAATGCCTTTTTTTATGGATATCTCTCTGTCTTCACAGGAAAACATAAAAAAGCGACTCTGTGTTCCGCCTATATCGGCCACAAGCATGTTCATATCGAACCTCCCTGCATGCCCATGCAGATAGCACAGAGACGCCAACATTGCCATGCATGCATAAACGGGATATCATTCTCATGGAAAAGGGGCTTTTCCCGGCTTCAAAATCGGAGTACGCTCTTTTCTTCACCAGGTTATATGATTCATTATGCCATTCAGGCATCACAGGTCCGGTTTCCGGCCACGATAACGTTCCTTCCTCTCGGAGGAAATTCAGGAGTTTCAGAGCTTCCATGGAATATCATATCCGTCCAGACGCGTCCTATCCCAACGGCGGCACGAGCAAAGAATGGCTTCTTACCAATAATCGCGGCGATTACGCTTCCGGCACCGCGACGGGCTGCAACACTCGCCGTTATCACGGTCTGCTCGCCGTGCAGACGCCGTCGGGGAAATACATGCTTCTGTCCACGGCGGAAGACTCCGTCAACGTGCGCGGTCGCGATATTCCTCTTTCCAGCCGGCTGCATCCCGGCGTCGTCTATCCGGAAGGCTGGCGATTTCTCAAAGAATTTTCCTGCGGGCACGACGGCGTCACCCGCGCCTTCCGCCTGTGCGGCGAAAACGACGACGAAGTCGTCCTTCTGCGCTCGCTCATTCTCGACCGCGACGCCAGCAGAGTGCTCATCCGCTACGCTCTGGCCGACACTCCCGCCGCGCGTCAGCTCGGCGACGTGCGCCTTACCGTTCGCCCCCTCGTCAACGGCCGCAACATCAATCATCTTTATGCCGCGCAACCGTCTCGCGCGGCGTTCGTGCGCCCGCTCGGCATTGAATACGGCGCGTATCCGGGCTTTTCCTTCCAGCCGGAAGAAACGATTCCCCCGCTGGTCATGCAGATTTCCCACCCCGGACTTCAGCGTTCGACGTTTTCCGCCGCTCCGGACTGGTATTTCAACGCGCTCTACCCTGTGGAAAAAGCACGAGGATACGATTTCAAAGAAGACCTGCTCATGCCTGGCGTCTTCTCCACGACCTTGAACGTCGACTGCCCCATCTGGCTGTCCGCCGGCGTCGAACCGCTGCACGAAGCTCCGGAAACCCTCTGGGAACGCCATGCCGCCACCGCGCCGAAGCGCGTGTACAAGGAAGAAATTCTTGAGCATCTGCGGCGCGAAAACGACCGCTTCCTCATCACCGCCGGCGGCGAAGCCGTCGTGCCCGCGGGCTATCACTGGTTCGGCCCCTGGGGGCGCGACACATTCATCGCGCTGCCGGGCCTTACCTTCCTGTCCGGCAGAGTGAAGGAAGGCAAAGCCGTGCTGCGCCAGATAAAGGGCGCGGTGAAAAACGGCCTCGTGCCCAACCTCATCGGCGCGGGCAACGGAGAGGCGGCCTTCAATTCCGCCGACGCCTCGCTCTGGTACATGCTGGCCGTGCACCGCTTCGCGCTGGCATGTCCCAAGGAAAAAACCTTCATCAAGAAAAACTGCTGGCCCGTGATGAAGGACATCATCCGCCATTTCGCCGCGGGCACCATGCCCGATGAACACGGCGACATGCTGGTGTTCGCCGACGAAGACGGCCTTCTTCACGCCGGCAACGAAAAAACGCAGCTGACCTGGATGGACGCTTCCATAAACGGCGAACCCGTCACCCCGCGCGACGGCTGCGCCGTGGAACTCAACGCCCTGTGGTTCGACGCGCTCTCCTTCGCCAAAGAGCTTGCAAAAGAATTCGGAGAAAATCCTCCGGCGGAAATCGCCCTGCTGCCCCGCCTGAAAAAAGCCTTCAATCGCGTCTTCCGCCCGTCCGACGACGACGCGGCCCTCATGGGCGGCGGTCTGTACGACACCTGGCATCCCGTCAAAGGACCAGGCCGCCACATCCGGCCGAATCAGATATTCGCCGTGGCCGTGCCCTGTTCCCCCCTGTCGCAGAAGGCGCAAAACGCCGTGGTCAAATGCGTGCGCGACAACCTGCTCACGCCTTACGGCCTGCGCACCCTCGCGCCGTCCGATCCCGCGTACCGTCCCGCGTGCCAGGGGCCGCAGAACGTCCGCGACAAGGCCTATCACCAGGGCACGGTATGGCCCTGGCCGGCTGGCGCGTACATGGACGCCGTGGCGAAAACGGCCCGCACCGACAAGGCCGTGCGCGACGCGCTCGACACGCTGACGCCGCTTTTCACCCTCCATCTCAACGATGCCGGGCTGGGAAGCATTTCCGAAATTTTTGACGGGCAGGAGCCCCACACGCCGGGGGGCTGCATAGCGCAGGCATGGAGTTCGGCAGAGGCACTGCGCCTGCTGCTGCTTGTCAGACAATCCAACCCGGGAGAATGGAAACGCTGGCTGGACGCCTTCCAGAAAAACGGCCCTGAACTCCGTTAATTCAGTTTTTCCTTACCCGACGAAACGGGGGATATTCATATGCGCGTTCTGATGCTTGGATGGGAATTTCCGCCCCATATCAGCGGCGGACTGGGTACGGCATGCTACGGCATAACGCAGGGGCTCGCGGAAAAAGGCGTGGACATCGCCTTCATTCTGCCCAGCATGAAGGCCGACAAGGCCGGAGCGGGAACGTTTCTGCGTTCCGCGTCCGGCGTGCCTATCTCCCGCGCGCTGAAAAAAGCCGTGGAAAAGGTGCGTCGCCAGCAGGAATCCGACGAGTTCGCCCACCTGTTCATGCGTCCCGTCAATGCGAATCTCAACCCCTACGGCAGCTACAACTTCGGTCAGCTCGGCATCGACCCCGACGTCTTCAACGAAAAAGAACAGTACGTCGATGAAATCAGCCACTTCCACGGCGGCTATCAGGACGACCTCATGGACGAGGTCTACCGCTTCACTACGGCCGCTTCCGCCGTGGTGCTGGAAGAACACATGAAAAAAAAGGCCGACGTCATCCACGCCCATGACTGGATGACCTATCCCGCAGCCATGACGGCCAGCCGGCTGAGCGGCCTGCCCTTCGTCGCCCACCTGCACGCCACGGAATTTGACCGCTGCGGCGATCACGGCTATGACAAGATCTACAACATCGAGCGCGACGGCCTGCACGCCGCCGACCACGTCATTGCCGTGAGCCAGCGCACCAAGCAGGTGGCCGTGGAACGCTACGGCGTGCCCCCGGAAAAAATTTCCGTGGTGTACAACGGCGCGTTCCTCCATGAAAAAATTCCCACCTTCAGCGTGCCCGATCTCGTGCGCGACGAAAAGCGCGTGCTGTTCATGGGACGGATCACCTTCCAGAAGGGACCGGAATATTTCGTGGAAGCGGCCCGGCTTGTGCTCAATGAGCGGCCCGATGTCCGCTTCATCATGGCCGGCAACGGCGATCTGCTTCCCCGCATGATACGCCGCGCGGCCGAACTGCGCATGGGCAGCCGTTTCCACTTCCCCGGCTTCATGCGCGGAAAGGACGTTCAGCACATGTATTCCCTGGCCTCTCTGTACGTTATGCCCAGCGTTTCCGAGCCCTTCGGCATCGCTCCGCTGGAAGCGTTGCAGTGCGGAGCCCCCATTCTGCTTTCCAAGCAGTCCGGCTGCGCCGAGGTGCTGCCCGGCGCGCTGACCGTGGACTTCTGGGACGTCCGCCAGATGGCCGACAAAATCCTTGACGTGCTGAACCATCCCGACATGGCCGCCGAAAGTCTCAGACGCTGCCAGGAAGCGTTGCAGAACCTTACCTGGGAACGCGCCGCCGACGGCATTCTCGACGCCTACGCTCATGTCTGTCCCACCGCCCGGAGTTAAGCTATGCCTTCCGTATGCTTTTACTTTGAAGTTCATCAGCCCTATCGCCTCCGTCCCTACAGTTTCTTCGACATCGGCGCGAGAAACGACTATGAAGACGTCCAGCAGAACCGCGACGTGATGCGCAAGGTGGCCGAAAAATGCTACCTGCCCATGAACGCCCTGCTTCTGGAACTCATCGAACGCCATCAGGGACGCTTCCGCGTGTCGTTCTCCCTCACCGGCATCGTCATCGATCAGTTCATGGAATACGCGCCCGAAGTGCTGAACAGCTTCCGGGAACTCGCCCGCACCGGCTGCGTGGAATTTCTCGACGAAACCGACAACCACAGCCTTTCCTGCCTTTTCTCCGAAGACGAATTCCGCGCCCAGGTGTTCCGCCATCATGAAAAAATGAAGGAAGTCTTCGGACAGAGCCCACGCGTCTTCCGCAATACCGAACTCGTCTACAGCAACGACGTGGCGCGCATCGCACACGACATGGGATACGCCGCCATTCTCGCCGAAGGCGCGGACAGCGTGCTCGGCTGGCGCAGCCCCCATTTTCTGTACTCGCCCCAGGGTTGTCCGGACATGAAGCTCATGCTCAAGAGCTACTCGCTTTCCGACGACATCGCCTTCCGTTTCTCCAACCGCGAATGGCCGGCCTATCCCCTCATGGCCGAAACCTTCGCCGGATGGCTGCACAGAATCAAGGGCAACGGCGACGTCGTCAATCTGTTCATGGACTACGAAACCTTCGGGGAACATCAGTGGGCCGATACGGGCATTTTCGATTTCATGCGCGCTCTGCCGGACTGCGTGCTGAGCGACCCCGATTTCGACTTTCTTACCGTGTCCGAGGCGGCCGACCGGTATCCGGCCCGCGCCGAACTCGACGTGCCGGGTTACATCTCCTGGGCCGACGCCGAACGCGACCTTTCCGCCTGGCTCGGCAACGACATGCAGAAAGACGCCTTCCGCGCCCTGTACGAATGCCTCGGACTCGTGAAATACGTCAACGACCCGTCCCTCAACGAGGACTGGAGAAGATTGCAGACCTCCGACCATCTTTACTACATGGGCACGCCCCACGCCTCGGACGGCGACGTGCACAAGTACTTCTCCCCCTACAAGTCCCCCTTTGAGGCGTACACCAATTTCATGAACATTCTGGCCGACTTCCGCATACGGCTCTTTGCGAAGGCCAACCAGTAACATGACACGAAACTGACGTCGAAGGCCCCGCTTTCCCCTTCCGGAGGAAGCGAGGCCCTTCCTGTTCAGAATTCTTTTTTATGGAGCTTTCATGAATCAACCTTCACGCACTCATCTTTTCGAGGTCAGCTGGGAAGTGTGCAACAAGGTGGGCGGCATCTATGAGGTCGTCGCCAGCAAGGCGCAACAAGCCATGCACGCCTTTAACGGCGAATACATCCTCATCGGCCCCGACACCAAGCACAATACCGAGTTCACCGAGACGGACGAGCCTTTCTGGGATGCGCTTCGCTATCCCCTCAAGGACAAGGATCTGCACTGCCGCTTCGGACGCTGGGAAATTCCCGGTCGTCCGCGCGTCATTCTCGTCGACTTCAACGGACGACACGACTCCAACCAGATTCTGCGTCAGCTCTGGGAACGTTTCGGTGTGGATTCCCTTTCCGGCGGCTGGGATTACGTGGAACCCGTGCTCTTCAGCTACACCTGCGGTGAAGTCATCGCCATCATTCATCAGGTGCTTGCCACCCGCAACAAAAGCCACGGCATAGCCCACTTCCATGAATGGATGTGCGGTGCGGGCATTCTCGCCCTCAAGCAGCTTGCGCCCTCCATGGGTACGGTGTTCACCACCCATGCCACCGTGCTCGGCAGAGCCATGGCTGGCAGCGGGGTGGACATTTATGCCCGCATGTCGGAAATCTCGCCTTCGCAGGAAGCCTACCGCTACAATGTCACGGCAAAGTGCTCCATGGAAACCGTCAGCGCCCGTGAGGCCGATGTGTTCACCACGGTAAGCGGCATCACCGCCGAAGAAGCCAGAGTCTTTCTCGGACGCACGCCCGACATCATCACCGACAACGGTCTGGATCTGTCCACCATCCACGACTACAGTACGGACCGTAAGAGTGCTCTCGACAACCGTGCCCGCCTGCTCGGCCCCGTGAGCCGGCTGCTCCGCCGCGAGATCACCCCCGACACCCGCATTCTCGTCATTTCCGGTCGCTACGAGTACCACAACAAGGCTGTGGATCTTTTCCTCGACGCTCTGGCCAAGGCCAAGGCATCCATGCAGAACACCTCCAACCAGGTGCTCGCTCTCATGCTCATGATGGGCGGACACACCGGTGTGGATGAACATGCCGTAAGCGGCGATCCCTCCGTGCAGGCCGATCCCGCCATGCCCGAAGCCGGCTTTCTCACCAGCCATCAGGTCTACGACGCGCCCCACGATCCCATTCTCACCGCCTGCCGCCGCCTCGGCCTGAACAACACCGCCGACGACAACATACAGGTCGTGTTCGTACCCGCCCTGCTCGACGGTCACGACGGATTCCTCAACATGCCCTATTTCGACGTGCTTTCCGGCTGCGATCTGGGCGTGTTCCCCTCGTGGTACGAACCCTGGGGCTATACGCCGCATGAAAGCGCCGCCTACAGCGTACCCACCGTCACCACCGATCTTTCGGGCTTCGGTCTCTGGATCCGTCAGCTGGAAAACGAAGTCGGCCCCCAGCCCGGCATCGGCGTCATCAGCCGCCGCAACAACGATTACACCAAAACCGTAGATACTCTTGCCGATGTCATCGTGCATTATGCCACCTGCTCGGACGAGGAACTCGATCAGCGCCGCCGTACCGTACGCGCCGCCGCGGCCCACGCCGACTGGGATCAGTTCTTCAAGCTCTATATGAGCGCCTACTCCATGGCCGACGAAAAAGCCCATTTCCGCCGCCATGCCTCCAATCACGTTCAGACCACCAATTTTTCCAAGGAACTCGCCATGCGTCCCTCATCCATCCCCTTCCTGCGTACGCTGAATGCCGTGTCGGAACTCCCCGCGGAGCTGAGCCGTCTGCACGACATCGCCAACAACGTATGGTGGAGCTGGCAGCCGGAAGCGCTGGCGCTGTTCCGCGGCATGTCGCCCGAACTGTGGGAAGCCTGTGATCACAACCCCATCTACATGGTGGAAAACACGCCGCCCGAACGTCTGCGCGACCTTGCCTCCGACATGACCTTCGTGACACGTCTGAACATGCTCGCCGAAAAGTTCGACGCCTACATGGCGCAGCCCGTCATCAGCGAAACGCTGGAAGACGGTACTGCCGTCATTTCTCCCGAACGTCCCGTCGCCTATTTCTCCACCGAATACGGCCTGCACGAAAGTCTGCAGCTCTATTCCGGCGGCCTCGGCGTACTTTCCGGCGACCACCTCAAATCTTCCAGCGACGAACGTCTGCCCCTCATCGGCGTCGGCCTCTTCTATCTCAACGGCTACTTCCAGCAGACCGTGGACAAAAACGGCCATCAGAACCCGCAGTATCCCGAAAATCAGCCGGCCAACCTGCCTCTCGAAGCCATGCTCGACGACAAGGGTGAACCGCTCATGATTTCCCTGCCTCTCGGCAGCCGCACGCTCTATGCCCGCATCTGGAAGCTGCAGGTCGGCCTCATTTCCCTGTACCTCATGGACACCAACGTCCCGCAGAACAACGACGACGACCGCCGGGTCACCGCCCGTCTGTACGAAGCCGACCGTGACGTGCGCATGCGTCAGGAAATTCTGCTGGGCATAGGCGGCGTACGCATGCTGGCGGCCCTCGGCATCACCCCTTCGGTCTGGCACATGAACGAAGGTCATTCCGCCTTCCTC